>CANHTV010000288.1 GCA_947463285.1 Verrucomicrobiaceae bacterium
CCTTCGACATCCCGCTCGTCGTCCGCATCGACACCCCCGTCGAAATCGACTACTACCGCGCCGGCGGCATCCTGCCCTACGTCCTCGCGCAGATCCTGCGTGCGAACGGCTAAGCCGTAGAACGAGTTTGCCAACTCGTTCCTCTGTTCTCCTCAAAACCTCAGCCAACGAGTTGGAAAACTCGTGTTACGCCCCAAGCGGCCCTCGCCCTTGGGGCGTTTTTTTGCCGTCAGCGCCACACTCAGTCTCCATGACATGCTGCTTATACCCGGTTTTGTCGTCGATACTCGCCGGGTGTGATGCCAGCACGTTTGCGAAAAGCTTCGGCCATGTATTGCATGTGCTGGAAGCCCGTGCGCTCGGCGATGGCTTCAAGCGTGAGATCCGTCTGGGCCAGCAGGCGCTCGACGTGGCTGAAACGGATGCGGATGATCTCCTCGCCAGGGGATCTGCCGATGAGGGTTTTCATGCGTCGCTCCAAGGCACTGCGCGACAAGGCCACGCTGCGTGCCACCTCATCGACACCGATGCCGGTGATGGCCTGATGACGGATGAAGTGCAGGGCTTTGGCGATGCGCTCATCTTCGACCGCGACGATGTCGGAGGATTGCCTCACGATGATGTCTCCCGGCGGCAGCAAGGTCTCACCCGTAGGCTGCTGCTGAGTCTGCATCCAGGTATGCAGGAGTTTAGCCGCCGTGTGGCCGACGTTTTGCCCCCTGAGTTGGACGCTGGAGAGCGGAGGCCAGGCCGTATCACAGAGCGTCTTGTCGTTTTCCGCACCGATGACGGCGATCTGCTCCGGCACGGAAATACTGGCCCGTCTGGCGGCATCTAGGATCCAGAATCCTAGCTGATCATTGCTGGCAAAAACAGCGCAGGGTTTTTGCAGCGAGCTGAGCCAGTCGGCGAGCTTTTTCTGATGCTCATCCCAGCGTTGCGTTGGGCCTGAGGCCGCTGTGGTTTCAAAGACGGAGCATTCATGGCCTTGTTCGCTCAAAGTCTGGCGATAACTCGCGCAGCGCAGCTGAAAGAAGCGTTCGGAATTGTCCAGATAACAGGCAAAGCGGCGAAACCCACGATCCAGAAAATGCTGCGCCACGCGCCTGCCGACGATGTGGTTATCCATGCCCACGAAAGGGAAGGGATGCTTCAGAGTTGTCGTCCGCATTTCGATGACGGGCAGCTTCGTGGCCTTGAGTTCCTTCAGCAGCGCGGGATCAATGGTGCGCGCCAGGATGCCATCGCCGGGCCAGTTTTTAAGCCACTCCGGGAAGCTGGAGCGGAGATCACGTGGCTCAAGATACAGCGACCATGGCCCCTGTTCAGCGACGTAGCGGCGGATGCCACGCACGATGTCCCGCCCGTAAGAGCGGGAGGTGTCCACGAGCACGGCGACTTGAGGGATGGCGGTCATTGGCAGGCCTTGATTCATGAAGCTCTTTAGGCCATGCGCAATGAGGCTGTCACAAAAACACTGACAGCTGCCAGTTTGCGCGTAGCGGATGCGGCCTCATGCGCCGAGTATCATGACACGTTCATCCAACGTATTTAAAACATGGGCAAAGAATTCGACACCACACCAAAGACCGTCCCACACGTCTCCACCAAGTACCGCACCATCAGTACCCAGGTGCCGCATCCTGATTCTCTTCAGCACATCGAACGTAGTCGAAAATTTGAGCCTCTCTCCATGCGCGGTATGCCGCCCATCGTCTGGGATCGCGCGGAAGACATCTTTGTGTATGACAAATACGGCAATCGCTGGCTGGACTGGAGTAGCGGCGTGCTCGTGACCAACTGCGGCCACGGCGTCAAAGAAGTGCGTGATGCCATCATTGATCAGGTCAATAGCGGCCTCATTCATAACTACGTCTTTCCCAGTGAAGAGCGTCCGGCACTGGCGGAACTCATCGCCAGTGTGTCACCGAAGGAACTGCAAAAAGTCTTCCTGCTCAGCTCCGGCTCAGAGGCCACCGAGTGTGCCATCAAGCTCTCACGCGCTCACGGCATCCAGGTCGGTGGTAAGGAAAAGATCGGCATCATCGGCTTTGATCGTGGTTATCACGGTCGCACGCTTGCCAGCCAGCAGGCCGGTGGCATGTCCGGGCAGAAAAGCTGGATCGTCAATCTTGACCCCGCCATCATCAATGCCCCGTTCCCCGATGGCTACTGGGAGGATGACAGTAGCTTCGACGGCTTCCTGAATGCCATCGAAAAAAGCGGCCTGAAGCCTTCCCAAATCGCAGGCGTCATCATGGAGAGCTATCAAGGCGTCGGCCCTGACTTTGCACCCGTGGAGTACATCCAGAAACTGCGCGCTTGGTGTGATGAAAACCAGGTCGTGCTCACCTTTGACGAAGTGCAGTCCGGCTTTGGCCGCACCGGCAAGTTCTGGGCCTTTGAGCATTACGGCGTCGTGCCAGACCTCATCTGCTGTGGCAAAGGCATCTCCTCATCACTGCCCTTGAGCGCCGTGATCGGCCGTGCCGACATCATGGATCAATTCCCACCCGGCTCCATGACCAGCACGCATTCAGGGAACCCCGTCTGCTGTGCCGCCGCCTTGGCTGGCATCAGCAAGATTCTGCGTGAAGACCTCACTGGCAATGCCGCCCGTCTCGGTCCGGTCTTGTTGAAGGCCTGCGAGGCCGTCAAAGCCAAGTATCCAGACGTCATCGGCAATGTCACGGGCGTCGGTCTCGTCGCGGGCATCCAAACCGTGAAGCGCGGCACCAAGCAGCCGGATCACGATCTCGCCCATCGCGTCATCGAGCTCTGCTATCAGAAAGGCCTCCTGTTCTTCGCACCCGTCGGTGCCTGGGGCCAGACCGTGAAAATCTGCCCACCGCTCACCATCCCGCTGGAAGCTCTGGAAGAAGGCATCGCCGTCATGAACGAAGCCTTCGCGGAAGCCATCGCGGAAGCCATCGCCGAATTGAAGTAAGCCTCTGAAAAGCAAAAACGGCAGGTGGAGCACGCAGCTTCACCTGCCGTTTTGTTTGGGGAGGGGAACCTTCTGTCTGAGAAACCCGTGGCGTGGGGGCGATGCTGCCGGAATCTTCAGCTTGGTGCGGCCATCTTCAGACTGTTAAACGATAAACTCACCGCCGGGCGATGGGGTAGGGACCGGGGCGCTTAAGGTTTTTAGCGGTTCATCATTCGTGATTCTTCATTCATCATGGCACCCTGTCTTCCTCTTTGATGCTGGCGAGGAGGCCGAAGAGGAGGTTCGCGGCGGTGGCGCGGGAGGCGGCGAGCTGCGTTTCCAACGCGTCTACTAGGCCAGCCGTTGCTCCACTTTGGCCACAATCCGACTTTGTTCGGCGAGGTGGTTTCATGCGTTTTTCCAGAAACGGCCTGACGAGTAAATCGGACCATTCGGGTGCGGGCGGGCTGTGAAGGGTGGTTCCGGGCAGCGTAGGAAGGATGCAGCTTGTGGATCTTCTGCATATCGCCGAAATCCGTTCAACCGCAGAGCCTGCTCGGCTTCGGCAGCAGACGTGAATTTCAACTCGTCGAATACACCGCTCGAATCACTGACGAAAGATACGGTGACTCCGTGTGCGGCCTCATCCACGAGCGCCCAGTTTTGCTGGAGCATCTCGATCACCTTAAACCAATAGTCACGGCTTTGGAGGGGAATGGCTTCAATCATGATGGCTGAGTGAGTTCGGCGACGAGGGCGGAGAGGAGGTTCGCGGCGGTGGCGCGGGAGGCGGCGAGCTGCGTTTCCAACGCGTCCACCAAGGCCATCAGTTGCTCCACTTTGGCCACGATCCGGCGTTGTTCGGCGAGGGGTGGGAGCACGACCGTCATCTGAGCGACCGACTGCGTGTTGAAGTGCGTCAGAGCAATGCCGACGGTCTTGGCTTCGATTTCGCCCGCAGCGATCGAATTGATGAAGTAGCTCAAGAATGCGGGGACGAGCGCCAATGGCCGCTTCACGATTACCAAGTCTGAGCAATTCGCTTCCGGTAAACTGTCGGGGATGACACAGGTGACGCCAACGTTCCCTGAACGGGTCACGACAACGTCACCGGGGCGAAGGGTCGATTTGCTTATTGAGCGGTGAAACTCCTTCGAGACGAACGTAAGTCCAATCGGTTCATACCGGTTCACCCGCACGTTCTGGCACCGCAGGAAAGGCACGCCTCCCTCTCGGTATTCCTCCTTCATGGAGCCGACAAAGCCAACGGTCACCTTCTCGACGACATCCGAGACGTGCGTCCATTCCCATCCCGGCGGAAGATCGTAGAGCGTCGTGGCATCTTGGAGTTTGTCGGCCCAAGGCTCTTTTTTCACCAAGCCAGCTTCGATCAAACGAGCTTTCTCGGTGCGAGCCTTCTCCAGGAGGACCGATGCGGGTTCGTCATTCGGATCCTGTGAAACCAGCTTTCCGGCGAAGGCGAGGGTGAGGATGGATTTGCGAAGGTCGGCCGGGGGGATGGCGTAGGACGGGTGGAAGAGGAATTGGAGGTTGGCCGGGGTGGGAGCGTTGGCAAAGCGGGCCAGCGACGCGCGGACGAGCGCGGCGTGCCGCTTCTCCCGTTCCTGCTGCTGCGCCTCCAGCCGATCACACAACGCCATCAACTCATCCACCTTCGCCACGATCCGCTTCTGCTCGGCGAGGGGCGGGAGGGGAACGGGAAGTTTGATCGCGTTTGCTACCGTGACCTGCGGTTGGGCGCTGCCAGTTACAATTCTCTCCCTTGGAGAAACTGAAATTACGGCGTGGTAGAATCGAATGTCACAGGCTTTTGGCTCGAAGAACTCACAGACAATCGAGTTGTTCGTCACGTAGCAATTTGGGGGCGAAATGTTCGGCGTCCCGCTGTATGCGCCTCGGCAGGAGATGAGGAGCATTTCGTCTTCGTAGAGATACTTCGAGAAGCACCCAATGATCCCGTTCGCTCCGAACACTGGGAAGCCCGTCGGCAGCAGGTCCGACGTCGCTAACAGTTTCCCATAGACGAGTTCAGTGAGTTCATTCAACGGCACCCAAAGCCATGTTTTTGGAATCGCATAGAATTGGTCGTCCGCTTCGACCTCAGGGATATGAACTTTCGTCTTGAGGCTCCCTTTGTCAGCCAACCGCCGTCGCGCACCACGCACACGTTCAAGCAGGACGATCGCAGGTTCGTCGTTCGGGTCTTGGGGGACGAGCTTCCCTTGCACGGCGAGTTGCAGCACCAGCTCGCGCATCTTCTCCACCGCATCAGGCGCGTCGGCGAACTGGTCGAATTTCTCGAA
>CANHTV010000289.1 GCA_947463285.1 Verrucomicrobiaceae bacterium
CGGTGTGGGTATTCTGGCAGAGCCTTCAGTGAGGCGAGTTCGTTCTCAAAGAGGAATGGCGAATTGAGATGCACCACTTTGGCGTGCTCCGGTGTCTGATCCAGCCAGTTGCGCTGCCAGCCGAGTACGACCTCCAGGCTCATCACGGCACGCTCGCGAATGGGGTCGATGGGCGGATTGGTGACCTGGGCGAAAAGCTGGCGGAAGTAGGAAGTCAGCAGTCGCGGACGCGTCGAGAGCACGGACAAAGCCGCATCATCCCCCATGGAGTAGGTGGCCTCCTCACCCTTCGCCAGCATGGGCGTGAAGGACATGTCGACCTCTTCCTTGGTATAACCAAAGGCTGCCTGCTTCTGCGAGAGCGTCAGGATATCCAGATCAGCCGTTGGCACTTCGGGAGCTTGAGTCGTCAGGCTGGTGCGATTTTTCAGCCACTCTCCGTAGGGCTTGCGGCCAGCGAGATCGGCTTTGATTTCATCATTGAAACGCACTCTCCCATGCAAGGTGTCGATCTCCAGTATCTCGCCGGGTGCGAGGCGGCCTTTGCGCAGGATTTTGGCGTCATCAATCGGCACGATGCCGACCTCTGAACCCAGAGCGAAGATTCCATCGGTGGTCATCTTCCAGCGGCTTGGACGCAGACCATTGCGATCCAGGCTGGCGACGACGCTGAGACCATTGGTTAGCACCAAGGCGGCGGGTCCATCCCATGGCTCGCTGAAGCACTCATGGTATTCGTAGAAGGCCTTCAAATCCGCCGATGTTTCAGGGTCGATGCCGTAGGCACTGGGCACGAGCATGGCCAGCGCATGAACGGGATCACGGCCACTCTGAATGAGCAAATCCAGGGCGGCATCAAGGCTGGCACTGTCACTCTGGCCTTTGGTGATAAGCTCTTTCAGCAGCTGCTCTTCGCCTTCCCAGACGATGTTTTCAAAGTCGCTGGCGCGGCTGTTCAGCCAGTTGCGATTGCCACGCACGGTATTGATTTCACCGTTGTGAGCGAGCGTGCGGAAGGGGTGCGAAAGCGCCCAGGTCGGGAAGGTATTGGTGCTGAAACGCTGATGAAAAACGGCCAGTGATGTCTCAAAGTCATCGCTCTGGAGATCAGTGTAAAACTTCTGCAAAGACGACGGCAGCAGCAGCGCCTTGTAAACCATCGTGCGATGCGAGAAGGAGGCGATGTAAAACTCGGCGAGCTTGTGAATGCGGGCTTTCAGGCGCATCTCACGGCGGATCAGGTAAAGCTGCCGTTCAAAGGGATTGTCATCCATACTCTCAGGCCGAGCGACGAGCAGATGCTGGATCACTGGCATGGTGCGTCGGGCTTTGTAGCCGAGTTCGTTGGGATTCACCGGCACGTCACGCCAGCCGATGACCTGGATGTGACGGTTCCTGAGCAGACCTTCCGCCAGGAGATGGATCTTCATCCGTTCAGTAGGGTCTTCCGGCATGAAAAAGACGCCGACGGCCAGATCCATCGGGTGATCCAGCTCGAAGTGCATTTCATCAATGAACGGCTGGAATATCTTGTGCGGAATTTGCGTCAGCACCCCGGCGCCATCGCCCGTGACACGGTCCGCATCCACAGCTCCACGATGCTGTACATTGCAGACACCATTGATGGCCAGATCCAGGATCTCACGGCTGCGTTTCCCATGAATGTTGGCGACAAAACCGACGCCACAGGCATCGCGTTCAGCATCCATGCAGTGAAGAGATCCCTCATTCGGGATGTCCAGATCGTAAAACGGGTATTTCATGGAGGGTTGGTAGGCCGCGCGTTGTCGGAAGCGAAAAGGCGCGGGTTGAGGTTTGTGTAGGTCTCCCAGTCCACAAGCAAGGAGAATGCCACCGTCGAAGACTTGTGCGTTTCAGTTTGTCTGTTCGAGAATCCAGATCACACGCAGACCGAGTTTTTCAGCAACAGTTTTTCCTCGGTCAGGCCCCAGCACCATGAGCGCTGTGGCGTAGCCATCGGCCAAGGCACAGGATGGATGGATGACGCTGACAGATGCCAGGGCTGAGCTGATGGGCCGCCCCGTCCGGGGATCAATGAGATGCGTTTGGGAACCTTGGCGGTGGCGATAACTGCCGCTGGTGGACACACAGACATCCGAGAGCGGCAGTGTTTCCATCACCTTCCCTGGAGCCGCCTCAGGGGTTTGTATGCCGACCTGCCAGGGCTGGCCTGTGGGCGACAGCCCCATCGCCGCGACTTCACCACCGACTTCGAGCAAGAAGTCGCTCATGCCTTTTACCTTCAGCATCGTGATGAGTTCGTCGATCACAAAACCTTCCGTGACGCTGGCAACATTGATGCGCAGCTCTGGCACATCTTTTTTCAGAGCCGGAGGATCGAGGCGTGCGTGCAAATGCTGCCAGCCAGTGACCACGGAGGTTGATGCTGTCAGCTTTGGCGCAAAGCCTGCCGCTTCAATCATCGGCGCGAGGGTGATGTCGAGTGCGCCATCGGTTTGATCGGCGATCCGGCGGGCGAGCGTGACCACTTCGACCAGCTCGCGCGGCACGGGCTGCCATTCGGTGGAGGTGGCGGCATTAAAAACACTCAGCGCCGAGTCTTTGCGCCAATGGGAAAGCACGGCCTCTCGCTGATCCAGATGTGTCTGAATCAGCTCCTGAAGCGCCGAGTCCGCTTCCACCGTCTGAAGCGACCACGTCGTGCCAATGGTGGGGCCGGAGAACATCTTGAGCGCTGGATTTGGCGAGCAGGCAACCAGCAGAACTAGAAGCAGGCCAAAGAGAGATGGGCGCATCTGCGTTCACCCCCAAGGGGCTATTTGAGCAAACCTGAATCCGTCAGCCACTCGGTGAAGCGCTGGGGCCAGCGGGAGGCGGCGGTGGGCTTGGCGTCTGCCTTGTAGCCGAAGCCGTGGCCTGCATTGGCAAAGATGTGCATCTCAGCCTTCACGCCAGCAGCTTTGTATTTCAGATACACGTCGGCCATGCCTTCCGAAATGTCAGGCCGGTCACTGTAACCAGCAGCGATAAACACGGGCGGCATGTCTTTTGCAGCCGTGAAAGTCGCGGACTTGCCAGGATAGATCAGCGCATGGAAATCAGGACGACTGCTTTGCTGCTCGATGACGTCCGTGCTGTCTGCTTTGCCTGCATCCGACTTCATGGCCGAGTAGGCAGCGAGCTCGCCACCTGCTGAGAAACCCAGGATGCCGATGCGGCGGGCCTCCAGATGCCACTCGACGGCGCGGGAGCGAACAAGGCGAAGGGCACGCCGGGTGTCATCCATGGCGTGGCCTTCCAAGGTGTAGGGGCTGCCGGGCTCGCGACTGAGGCGGTATTTCAAAACGAAGGCGGCGATGCCGTGATCGCGGAACCATTCGGCCAGAGCGTAACCTTCATGACCAAGACAAAGCTTGGAATGCCCGCCTCCAGGACAAATGATGACCGCCGTGCCGGTGGATTTGTCCGCGGCTGGCACATACGGCGTGAGGGAGGGATTGTGGACGTTGCAGACATTACTGCCCTCAATTTTTTCAGGCTCTGAAGCTCGTGCTTCTGAGCCTGGAGCCCCTTGCGGCCAGAGTGGAATGGCAGCGGGCAGGTCTTTAGGCAGATCAGCCCAGAGCAGATGAGTGGTGAAAACCAAGCAGAGGAAGAGAAAACGTTTCATGGGTAAAAGAAGGACCCCTCAACGAGGTTGAGGGGTCGAATCTGACAGGGTATCGCAAGTCCGGCAAAACCGAATCAAACCACCACGCTGTGGACGCGGGTGATGCCGGGGATCTTCTCCAGCTCGGCCAGTACTTCGGCGGCAGGGGTGGAGTCGAGCGTAAGCAGGGTGAGGGCAGTTCCGCCTTCCTTGTTCCGGCTGAGGGACATGTCGGCGATGTTGACCTGATTTTTGCCAAGGATGCTGCTGTAGGCAGCGATCATGCCGGGGCGGTCCTGGTTCTCGATGAGCAACAGGGTACCTTCTGGGCGGGTCTCGATGTGGCGGTCATTGACCTTCACGATGCGTGGCTCACCGGCGAAGAAGGTGCCGCCGATGCTAGCGGTCTCGGTGCCGTTGCTGGCCTGGACTTCGATGAGATCAGTGAAGACATTCGCCTCGGGCAGGCGGCTTTCGGTAAAGCGCAGGCCGAGGTTTTCAGCAACGCCATTAGCGTTGATGTAGTTCACCTGCTCGGCACCGACGGCACGTTCGAGGAAGCCTTTCAGCACAGCGCGGGAGATGAGAGTGGTGTCACCACTGCCGACTTTGCCGCTGTAATTGATGCTGACGACGTTCGAGCGTGCTGGAGCGAGCTGAGAGACGACGCGTCCGAGCAGTTCACCAAATTTCAGGAAGGGTCCGATCTCGGCGAGCACCTTCGGATCGACGTTCGGCATGTTCACCGCGTTGACGACCGTACCCAGGAGGAGGTGGGCTTTAATAACTTCGGCGATCTCGATGCCGACGTTTTCCTGCGCTTCTTCGGTCGATGCGCCAAGGTGCGGGGTGAAGACGGTGTTTGGGGCGCTGAGCAGCGGGTAGTCGGCGGGAGGTGGCTCGACCTCGAAGACGTCGAGGGCAGCACCAGCGATGGTGCCATCGGTGAGGGCCTGGGCCAGAGCGGCGTCGTCGATCAGGCCACCACGGGCGCAGTTGATGATGCGGCAGCTCTTCTTCAATGAAGCGAGACGCTTGGCATTGATCATGTGCTTCGTCTCCGGCGTCAGCGGCATGTGCATCGTGATGTAGTCGGCCTGCACGATGGCAGCGTCGAGGTCTTCACAAAGGGTCACGCCGAGGCTTTCCGCGCGGTTTTTGCTCAAATAGGGGTCATAAGCCACGACACTCATGCCGAAGGCCTTCGCGCGTTTGGCGAACTCCGCGCCGATGCGGCCCATGCCGAGCACGACGAGCGTTTTGCCATAGACTTCGGTGCCCTGGAAGCTTTTGCGGTCCCACTTGCCGCTGACGATGGTGGCGTGAGCCTGCGGGGTCTTGCGGGAGAGAGCCATCATCAAGGTGAAGGCCTGTTCGGCGGTGGAGATTGTGTTGCCGCCGGGGGTGTTCATCACCACGACGCCGCGCTTCGAGGCGACTGGAACGTCGATGTTATCCACGCCGACGCCGGCACGACCAACGACTTTAAGGTTCGGAGCCGCATCGAGCACCTTGGCGGTCACTTTGGCACCGGAGCGGACGATGATGGCGTGGGCATCGCGGGAGGCCTCGATCATCGCAGCCTCTTCTTTGAGGTTCATGTTCACGACGACGTCGAAG
>CANHTV010000290.1 GCA_947463285.1 Verrucomicrobiaceae bacterium
ACAAACCGACTTTTCTTTGTTTGAGAAAAGTGGTGCTCGGGAAGGGACTCGAACCCTTAAGCCTTTCGGCACAAGATCCTTAGTCTTGCGCGTATACCAATTCCGCCACCCGAGCAGGGCTGCGATTGCAGGGCGCGAAGTATAGCTTCCTCACAGGAGATGCAACTCTTGTTTTGATTTTTCTTCAACTTTCTCGTGTGGCTCCGAGGAGGCGTCTAGAGCCAGCCTAGATAGGGAAGTCTGGGAGTGCTGGTCTTGACACTGCGCTGCGCCTCTCGCACCCTCGCCCGTTCGTTTTGCCTTCATGATTTCCAGCGCTCCACTTCTGCTCGCCCTGCGTTACTTGCGCCCTAAGCGCTCGTTTGTCTCCATTATCACGTCGATCTCAGTCTTGGGCGTGATGTTGGGCGTGGGGGTTCTGGTCGTGGTGATGTCGGTCTTTAAAGGCTGGCAGGTGGAGTTCAAAAAGATGCTGCTCGGTTTTGAGCCGCATGTGGTGCTGCTGCAGGAGGCTGTGTATTCCGGCGAACTGCCTGAAGGTGCCGCTGCACCAGAGCGCTCGAACTGGCGTGAGGTGCTGCACAAAATGCAGTCCGTGCCCGGAGTGATCGCCGCCACGCCGATGGCAGAAGGCATGGTAGCCGCGCGCTTTCAAAAATCTGATCCTGAAGGTGTGGAGCTTTTTGGTCTCAAGCACGGCACTGACAACGCGCTGCTGGGCAAGCTGGTCAAGCATCGCCTTGAGGGCGAATTTGATCTGAAGAATGACAACATCATCATCACGGATCGGCTGGCCAAAAAGCTGCAGGTGAAGGTGGGCGACGTGCTCTCCATCCTGGCCAGTGACACGATCCGGCAGATGATCCGCGATCTGCGTGCCGTGGATGAGGAGCAGGACGCGGCCAAGGCAGCGCAGGCGCGTGAAGAGATCGTCGTGGTGCCCAAGGATCTGACCGTTACTGCCATCATCCGCGCGGATACCGCTGGTGAGCGCTGCTATGCGCCGTTGCACGTGGCCCAGGAGCTTTTCAATCTGGAAGGGAATGTCAGCGGCATCGAGATCGAGCTGGCAGATCCTGATCAGGCTGACCTGCAGGTAGCTCAGTGGCTTCAGCAAGGTCTGCTGCCTGATGACTGGCAGCCGCGCACCTGGAGTGACATGCACGGTTTCATGCTAGAGACGGTGGAAAATCAGCAGTCGCTCATGTACTTCCTGCTCTTCTTCATCATGCTCGTGGCGGCCATCTGCGTGATGAATACCACCATCACCGTGACAGTGCAGAAGCGGCGCGAGATCGGCATCCTTACCGCCTTGGGTTCGCGTGCCAGCCAGATCATTAGCATCTTTCTTGTGCAGGCGGGCATCGTCGCCGTGCTTGGCATCATCGCCGGTCTGCTGGGCGGCATGACCGTGCTCCACTTCCGCAATGATCTGCGTGACTTCATCGCCGCACAAACCGGGCGCGATTTCTTTCCGCAGGACATCTACTTCCTGAGTGAGATTCCCTCTCAGATTCAGGTCGTGGACTTGAGTTCCATCTGTGGTCTCGCCGTGTTGCTTTGCCTCATGGCGGCCTTTGTTCCTGCCTGGTTCGCGGCCAAGGTGGACCCGGCAGTGGCACTGCGTGATTAAAAAAAGCGGCTGTGTGGCAGGGTGGCTCGTTTTCCACCTTGCATGAGCACACAACCCAAGCCCGGAGCCAAAGCCCCAGCCTTCACTGCCGCTGTTGTCGGTGGTGAATACATCACGCCCAGCACCCTCAAGCTCTCTGAGCTGAAGGGGCGCACCGTCGTACTCTATTTTTACCCGAAGGACGATACCCCGGGCTGCACGAAACAAGCCTGTTCGCTGCGTGATGGCTGGTCACAGATCGCTGAGAAAGCCAAGGTCTTCGGCGTGAGCATCGACTCCATCAAGAGCCACGAAAAGTTCATCAAAAAGCACGCACTGCCTTTCCCTATCATCAGTGACGAAGATCATCAGGTCGTGGAGGCCTATGGTGTGTGGGTGGAAAAGAGCATGTATGGCAAGACCTACATGGGCACCGAGCGTACGACGTTTGTCATCGGTCCCGATGGCAAAATCAAAGCCGTGTTTCCCAAGGTGAAACCGGATGAGCATCTCGATCAGGTGCTCGCCGCTTTGTGATTCACAGAATCAGCATGCAGTCGCCGTAACTGAAGAAGCGATAGCGTTCGCGGATCGCTTCTTGATAGGCGTGCATGATCAGGTCTTTGCCCGCAAAGGCGCTCACCAGCATCATGAGAGTTGATTTCGGAAGGTGAAAATTGGTTAGCAGGGCGCCGACGGCACGGAATTCAAAACCCGGATAGATAAAAATATCCGTGCTGCCTGAAGCGGGCACGATCGTTCCGTCATGATCTCGTGCCACCGTTTCCAGCGTGCGCATCGCCGTCGTGCCCACGGCGACGACGCGGCCAGCTTGTTGCACGCGCTCAGCCGTCTCCGGACTGACGATGTAACGCTCCGAGTGCATCTGATGCTCCTCGATCTTGTCCACTTTCACGGGCTGAAAGGTGCCCACGCCGACATGCAGAGTCACAAAGCTGTGCGGCAGTTTCGCGAGCATCTCCGGTGTGAAATGCAGGCCCGCCGTGGGGGCGGCGATGGCACCCTCGGCTTTGGAAAAAACAGTCTGATAACGCTCCCGATCCTGCGGCTGATCCTCACGTCCCATGTAGTGGGGCAGCGCCAGATGACCGTGTTTGTTTTCATCCACCGGAGAGCTCCACTCGATGACACGGTCGCCATTTTCCAGGATCTCACGCACCGTGCCCGTGCTGTCGCCAATCTCGACAGTGTGACCGATGCGGAAACGTTTGCCCGGCTTCACCATGCAGCGCCAAAGTGTCGGGGATAGAGGCTCCACACGCAGTACCTCACGCGTGCCGTCATTGGAGAAAAAGCGGGCTGGCACGACGCGGGTGTTATTCAGTACTAGCAGATCCGTAGGCGTCAGGAAAGATGGAAGATCCTTGAAGGACCGATGTTCCACCACACCGCGATCACGATGCACGATCAGCATTCGTGAGGCCGAGCGTTCTGGCAGAGGCTCACTGGCAATCAATTCAGGCGGCAGGTGGTAGTCGAAGTCGGTCGTAAGCACGGCAGGGAAGGGGAGCCCCCATCTTTGCCACAGACACTGGTCTCAGCCATCATTTTATCATCGGGACTCATTTTCTCGAGCTTCAAGGGACTGAAGCTCGAGCGCTGAATGGCCTCCTAATGGCGTTTGCGGAAGAGCATGAATTCATTGCCCTCCGTGTCCATGCACATGGCCAGATGGGGAGGCTCGCCATTTTCTGGCTGGGGCTCACGGGTGAGCTGGCCGCCTGCCGTGACAACCTCCTGCGCGCCAGCGATGACATCGGCCACCTGAAAGCTCAGGCCGGTCCAGGTGCGTTTGCCTTCACCACCACCATGGATGCCGATGATGCCTTCGCAGATGCAGACTTCGCTGATGACATCGTTTTGCTTGAGCACGGTGCCGCCAAAGACGGTGGTGTAGAAATGCACCGCACGGCCCATGTCGGCTGCCCAGATGACGTATTTGAATCGTTCGACTATCATGCCGCCTTACTAGCCGCGCATTTCGCACGCCGCGACTGTTATTGTTTCTGGATCTAATGCTGAGCGCGGGCCGATCTAAACGGCCTTTCCGCGTGAAGTTTGCCGCTGTAGCAAGGCAAGGATGTCATGACTGCATGACATGAAGAACTCGCCAGTCTTAGGGGGGCGTGCTGCTGGCGGATGGTTCATCCAGCTTCCCGGCACTCCAGAGAATCCCGCGCGGGATAAGGTGCTCCAATCCTGGGGTGTTTTCTGGATGTGGACTGGAGATAAACACGCGGCCTTTGCCATAGGAGGCCGCCGCTTGTGCAGGTGAGTTTACCATGACGCCAACGGGCGAGCCATTCTTGGCTACTTCACTGCGGAAGAGTGAAAGTGGGCGATAAGCAGGCAGGTCGGCTCGGTCTCCGGGTTTGATGATCGGACCGTTGTTGTAACGCACTTTAAAGTGACCTTTCACAGGTCCGAGAATCGGTGCGCCATCCACGGTGACTTCCACATCCATATAGCCGCTGCCGCGCATCCATTTACTGGAAACGGTGGAGGCATTCAGGATGCCAAGCCCCCAGGAAAAGTTAGAGCACGCCAGATAGGCTCCTGCGCAGATGCCCACGTAGCCACCACCTTTTTTTACAAATTGCCGCACCTTTTCCCGCCCCGCTTCTCCCAAGCTCTTTGCCTGAGTGCCGCCACTGCCGCCCGAGAAAATGACCACGTCATAACCCGCGAGACCTTTTTCGGCGATCTCCGCTGCTTTTACCAGGGTGATGGATGACCCCGGCATGGATTTGACCCGTTCACAGACGTTTTGTATGCCATTCATCGGCGCTCCATTTCCATCAAAGATGGCGATCTTCAGGGAAGCTGGATTTTGGGGTGGAGTGATGATTGTCTTAAAGCCATTGATATCTGGTGGGATGACTGGTGGCGTCGGTTTCTTTGTCTGTGCTGGCAATTTGGAAACTTCTTCTTTGGCTTTGGTTGTCTCCGCACGAGTCACCACAGCGACAGATGCTAAAGCCAGTAGGAGGATGAGCAGACGCGTGAGGAAAGTGGCGGCAAACATGGCGGTTTTTATAACGGCTCAAGCTTTGTTAATCATTCCATGAGTCGTTAGGTCGCTGGAGCAGTCACGGAAAAGAATGAGGTGTTACTGCAGACACTGGTGCAGCGTTGATCTCTGTATCTATGTCTCCCTCTCTCATCGGAACTTTTTCGGCGCTCATTATCTTGGCGGTTGTGTTTTTGATCTTGGAACGTGGCCTTGGGAAAAGACGTGGGCCACTATTGCGACGAGGTTGGCTGACGGATGTGGCCTACTTTTTCCTCACGCCTTTGGTGACGAAGGTGTTGTCGCGTTCGCTACTCATCCTGCCTGTGGCTTTGCTGGTCTGGTTTGGCTTAGCCACGGCAGATGACTTTCGCCGTCAGGCTTATGTCGGTTTCGGTCCGCTTTCAAGGCAGCCACTCTGGTTGCAGGGGCTGGAGATTTATCTGCTCGCCGACTTTTTGGCCTACTGGAGTCACCGCCTTTTTCATCGCGGCAAATGGTGGCCTTTTCATGCGGTGCATCATAGCTCAGAGGATCTCGATTGGCTTAGCAGCGTGCGAGTGCATCCCGTCAATGACATGGTCAATAAGTTCATCCAAGTCACGCCG
>CANHTV010000291.1 GCA_947463285.1 Verrucomicrobiaceae bacterium
GAAACAGCCGACCGCGCCGTTCCACGAATATCATGTGCGCGACGAAATCGAGTCTCTTCTCAAAGATTGCCCCAATGTGAAGCTGAAGCGCGATAAATTTGGCAATCTTCTGGCCACCTACAAAAACGGCAAATCCAAGAGCGCTCCGACATGGGTCCTTGGGGCTCACATGGACCATCCGGGTTTTGTCCGCACTCCTGGCTCTAAAGCCGACTGGTCCTTCCTCGGTGGCGTCGGTCAGCCGGAAGTCGATGCTGGGGTCAAAGCAGGTCTTCGTAGTAAACCCAAAGGCGACATCGCCACCTGGAATTTTCCAGTAAACATCGACTTTGAAAAGATCGAAGCCACGGCCTGTGATGACCTTGTCGGTTGCGCCATCATCATCGCCACCTTCTGGGAGTTGGCATCGCTGAATCTCAGCACCACGTTCCATGCCGCCTTTACGCGTGCTGAAGAAGTCGGTTTCCTCGGCGCTTGGCATCTGGCGCAAAAATGGCCTTTCGGCGATGATGCCGTTTTCCTTTCCATCGAAACCAGCCGTCCTGTGAATGGAGCTATCATGGGCGGAGGCCCGGTGGTGCGTGTGGGAGATCGCCTGTCTGTTTTCGATAGCGAAGGCACTGCCGTGCTCATGACCACCGCCAAGGAACAAGGCATCCGCGTCCAACGCTGCCTGCTCGATGCCGGAGCCTGTGAAGCCACGGCCATCCAAGCTGCGGGACATCGCTCCGCCGCTGTCTCGATCCCTCTAGGCAATTATCACAATCTCGATGCTAACAAAAAGATTGCTCCTGAGTATGTGCTCATGAGCGACACCCGTGCTCTGATCGATCTCCTCAAAGCTCTCGTCGCCACCAAGCACGATGGCATTGGCGAGCGCACCATCCGAGAGCGCGTGGAAATGCGCATGGAAGAGTATGCACCCTTCCTGAAAGCCGCAAAAAAGTCCTTCAAGTGATCTGAGACGAATCTGAGCTGAGTAGCTGATGAACCGTCGCCACTTTCTCCAAAGCTCCGCCGGAGCAGTTCTTGCCTCCTGCTCAAGCTTGCCTAAGCCAGATTCGCTGATCATCGATACGCATCAGCACCTTTGGGACCGCAACATCATCAGCCCCCCCTGGATCAAAGGTGCGCCCGAGGTTTTGCGTCATGATTTTGTGACTGCGGATTACGTGAAGGCCAATGCTGGCCTGAATGTGAAGTCGATCTACATGGAGGTCGATGTAGCCCCACAAGATCATGTTAAGGAAGCTGATGACATCGTGGCTCAATGCCTTGCTGGAAACACGCCCACCATCGCGGCGACAATTGGTGGCAGACCTGCCTCTGATGATTTCGAGATCTACGTGAAGCGCTATGCTGGCAACGGCATCGTCAAAGGGCTGCGGCAAGTGCTTCATGGTGACCCCACGCCACCAGGCTTTTGTCTGAGCCCTGAGTTTGTGCGAGGTGTGCGGACACTCGGCCATCATAGCCTTAACTTCGAACTGACGATGCGCCCAACGGAGTTGAAGGACGGAGCTAAGCTCATCAAGAAATGCCCTGATACGCGTTTTGTACTCGACCACTGCGGTAATGGCGATCCCAAGGCCTTCAATCCCAAGCTTGCTCCCGATTTGAAGCGAAGCTGCTCGGTCGAGGAATGGAAACGTGGCATCGATGTCGTTGCTGCTTCGCGGGCTGATGTGATGTGTAAGATCAGTGGCATCGTCGCCTTTGTCCCGCCGGGGAAATGGCAGGCTGAAGACCTTGCCCCTGTTGTGAATCATTGTCTTGATGCCTTCGGGCCTGATCGTGTCTTTTTCGGTGGCGACTGGCCTGTGTGCCTGCTTGGGAGTCCGGTGCTCGGCTGGGTGAATGCGCTCAAACAGATCATCTCTTCACGCCCTGCCAGCGAGCAGCGAAAGCTCTGGAGCAGCAATGCGATACGGTTTTATGAACTCAAGGTTTAGAGCTGGAATCTAGCGGGGCTATTTTCACTTTTGCAGACTGTTTTTGAGCTTTTCGGCGTTGCTTTGGCTGGTGATGCCGTCAGCTAGAGTAATGGGTTTCCCGTAGGTGGTTTCGGCGCGCACACGAGAGTAGGCAGTGCTGTTGGAGGTCATGTAAACCTCGTGCTTGAACCCCATGATCAGATGCAGCTCAAAGGTTTCCTGCTTCTGATGGATGGGGCCGATTTGATTCACGACTTTCATCTGGTCGCGATTGAATTCGACACGACTCTGGTGAGGCAGCATATTGAGGCCGATCAACTCGATGATGGGAGCTGAAATGCCCCAGATAATCTTAAACAGCAGCGGTGCGTTTTGGAGAATAAGGACGACAAAAAGACCGGTCCAAAACGTGCCAAAAAGTAGGACACCAATCGTGACGGTGCGATTCCAACCCGGCGGACATAAAATGGAAAGCGGGTATCCTGAGTTATCAAACTTGGCTTCGATGCCATGGGTTTTAAGCATGGCTTCTAGTTGTTCGTGTGACGGAGACGAAATGGCGGCTTTAGGTTCGGCTTCGGAGATGACGGAGCTGTGATCGTGGAAGGTTTTGTCAGCTTCGCCAAAGACGGGCAATGGCAGGCTTAGCGGCTTCATGCCTGGCATTCCTGAGACTTCCAAGGCGCGGTGGGATGCAGCTCTTGCAAAGTGATGATGCCTTTGATCTCCCGCGCCGCTGCCAGGCCTCCGAATGCCACCAACCCACCGACCCGAGTGAAGATCGTAGGAAAGGCGGACATCAGCAGCAGAAGTCCCCAGCGCAGATCACGATATAGAATGGCCTGCTCAGGTTTTGCTGGATTCACGAGACCGTGAAAGGGCGTCTCCATGCCTTCAAAGCGGCGGAGTTCCTCATAAGCGCGCTGCTGAAAGTCGCCTATGTTATCACCGCCACTGAAAAGGCCTACGCGTTGACTGTGATAGGTTCGGTCCCGGTATTGGCAGTGGTAACTGGCCTCAATGGTGTAGGTGGTGCTGCTTTACTGTCTCGGGAGGTTTTCATTTCCACACGCTCGATCCAGCAAGGCTCCTCGACCCATTGTTTGGATTGCCACCAGTCAAAAAGAGCCGGGAAATACAGGAAGCCGCCAATCACCAGGCCAACACAGATGAAGATGGAGCCAAAGACAGCCATGAATCCGCCGCGCATGCTGCTGGCAGTGCCCAGCTCCCCCAATG
This sequence comes from Verrucomicrobiaceae bacterium, assembly GCA_947463285.1. Taxonomy (GTDB): domain Bacteria; phylum Verrucomicrobiota; class Verrucomicrobiia; order Verrucomicrobiales; family Verrucomicrobiaceae; genus Prosthecobacter. The sequence continues at coordinate 3,174 of CANHTV010000291.1, forward strand.
TTTTTGAAAAGCCATCGGAACTCTGGCTCAGAGCTTCCGAGCGATGCAAGGGCGGGCTTAGGCCGTGCGGTTTCTCTGCGCCGCGATGATGATCTCGTGCGCGGCTCCGTGCAGCATGTCGGCCCAGAGTTTTTCGCGACCGGCGATTTTGTCTGGTGACCAGCGGTTGCCGATGCTGGTGGCATCCAAAATGACAAGCAGGACACCCTCAGGCTGGCGGGAGATGAGGCGCTGCCTCACATCCATGACAAAGCGGCGCTGCACCTCAGCTTCAGGCGTGGTGGCGAGGTTAAAAACAACGACCACATGCGGGTGCTTGGGTCTCCAGGTGGCGACAAAATCGTCTTCATCACCGAGAGGTACGGCGATCATTTCAGGCTCACTTTGGCGGCCAAAACGCTCGCGCACACCGCGGGTCCAGACGTCCCGATGCGCGGGTGTGGCGTCCGTGGCATGGACGAGCACGGTGATGATTTCCTGACCGCCCTCCACGGAGCGGAGCGTACGCACGAGGTAGTTTTGCCAACCCAGGCCGTTCATGCGTTTCAGCATCATGGCATGAGCACGCCAGACAGTTAGCCCAGCCAGAGCCAGGCGCGGCAGGATAACGAGCAGGAGCAGGGTGCCTGCATAGAGATGAATCCACGGCAACGCCGCTGCGGGCGCAGCAGTCTGGCTGCCGGTGCGGTGCATGCCAGCCAGCTCATGGATGGGCAAGGGCAGGTTTAAAACAGCAGTCGCAGGTTTAAAAAGCGTGCTGAAGAAGCTGGCTGCCGCTGGTTCATCCAAAAGCGTGCTCTCCCAAACAGCTCGGTATTCCGTGGACCAGCCGCGTGAATAAAGGCCAATCGCACTGCCAAGTGCGAGCAGCGCAGCCGCAATGTGCAGCCAGGCACGAAAACGCCGCTGCCAACGCTCCATGGCAGGGAGCTTGGTCAGCTGATCAAAGCGCTGATCCACTCCCATACCTGTCGCTGCTTCTGTCTCGTTGTTACGCTCATTGGGAAGAGGCTTGAGCACGAAGGCGAGCCATTCGAGAAAGGGGCTACGGCCTTCTTTTTTCAGCTCGATGACCAGTGCGGCGATCATGACGATGGCGTTCCAAAGGATGACCCCGACGAGAGGTAGAGCGAGAAGGTTAAACTCCGCCTGCTGCCCCAGTCCGGCAAGTGAATGCCCTAGAATCAGGGCCGCGAGCCAGCCGACGATGATCCAAGCCCGACGTCCCTGCACGGGTATCAAACGCTCCATCACACGCACGAGCGGACCGCTCCAGCCTAGGGCTTCATCATCCAGCCATGTCGCACGGCGGAGGAGAAAAGCTTCTTCACGGTCTCCGACACGCTCGGTTTTGATCATGTCCGAGGTGAGCCCTGCTCGTGTGCGAGTGGTGGCTTCACGGCGGCGCTCATCTCCGAGGATCACGCCATCAGCGTCTCCTTCTTCGATCGCGCGCCAGCGCAGGATTTTCAGCCAGTCATTCCAGTCCATGCTCGTCAGCCGTGCTTGAGTCTTACGTCTTTGATGCCCGCGCTTTTGAGGTTCGCTTGCAGTTTCTTGAGGATGCGTGTGCGCTCCATGGAAAGGGCATGATGCACCGTGGGCTGGAGCACACGGACCATGAGCACACCGCGCTGGATGGAATCCGGCCGGGAGTGCTGATAAAGAAAGTCACCCACGATGTCCTTCCATGCCGCCAGCACTTCCTCCAGCTTCATGCGGTCGCCGATGCCAGCCTGGGCGATGACTTTGCCGACGAGATCAGCGACGCTGAGAGCAGGCAGATCAATGATCGGGCCTTCATCGACACCCCGCCACGCCGAGATCAGCGCGTGACGACGGCGCTGGCTGTGGGTGGGAATGCGGTTGGACATGCCGCCATGATGAGCGGGACAGGCAGCAAATGCGAGTGAGATTTCACCGGCGCATCATCGTGATGACCTGAAACACCATCTGGGTGAGCTCTCCGGCTTCGTAAGGCTTCGGCA
>CANHTV010000292.1 GCA_947463285.1 Verrucomicrobiaceae bacterium
CGCACTTCTTTTTGCTGCTCAAACCCCCGTGCATCTTTGGCCCCGGGAAATGACTTGCCCGCGATCTCCATTGGCTGCGCGGGATCCGAAACGAAGATGGTGCTCGCAGAGGCCACTATGCTCGCTTCATCAGCCAGCAGACCGTCCGGGTGCAGGTAAAGACTGCCAGATTCAGCCTGCGGCGGCCAGTCTTGCGCACTGCGCCACTGATGCCCAGGACTGCCCATTTCACCAGCGGCACCCATGACAAAATAGCGCACGGCAGGTTCTTTTGGAATTCCATTGTCCACGCCCTTCAGCCAGTGATCAAACCAGCGCACCATGTGCTCCACTTCGGGCCAGGTGGCCGAGTCGGGATACACCAGATCCCCCACCTTGCTGCCCTTATTCAGGCGGCCATGCAGCCAGGGACCAAGCAGCAGCCACTGCTTGCCGCGTGAGTTTTCACCTCCGTGATGCTGACGACCGATGAAGCTCTGCACGCTGCCCTGGACCATGAAGTCAAACCAGCTGCCGATGGTGAAACAGGGCACGTTCATCTTGGCAAAATGCAGCGTGCAATCTTCCGCACGCCAGTAGTCATCGTAGTTCGGGTGCGTATCCCAGTCCTCAAGCAGCGCTTCGTTATCGGCGGGCTGACGGCAGTTCGCTCCGAAGTCCTTGAATCTTCCCGGACGCGTCACACCACCGATGCGGTAGCCTTCGTGAAACAAACTCAGGCCGGTATCCACCATGTATTGGCAGACCAGATGCGGCGGCTGCGTCACGGCCAGAAAGTTCTGCGCAAAACCTCCCTGCGAACTGCCGAAGGTGCCCACCTTCCCCGTGCTCCAAGGCTGAGATGCCAGCCACTCGCAGGTATCGTAACCGTCTTTTTGCACACCCCAGGCCAGTGCTCGATAGCCGACATAGACTCCTTCACTTTCCTGCGAACCACGAAAGTTCACCATCGCCACAGCAAAACCTCGACGCGCCAGTTCAGCCGCGTTTTTACGAGTGCCAGCGCCGCTGATGTCCGCGTAGCGCTGCTCAAAAACCACCGGCCATTTACCCTCCCCAACTGGCACATACAAGTAGGCCGAAAGCCGCACGCCATCACGCATCGGGATCATCACGTGCTGCTCACTGACGCCAGCGAGATCCAAAGGTGGCAAAGGTTTACCCAAGCAGCAGACCGCCCAGAAAAATGAAGAAAAAACGCAGGTGAGAAATCGCATAGGCCATGCCAATACGACCGACGGGCAGACCTCCTCGCACCACAGTGCGAAGTTCCTCAACCTCAAAAGAACAGGATTGCCAGGCATCACACAGCCAAGTAAGGAGGCGCACTTCTTATGAACCAATGGCATTACGCATACAACGGGCAACAAAAGGGCCCGGTCTCCGCCCAGGAAATCCGCCGACTGCAAGCCAATGGCACGCTAAACACGCTCAGCCTGGTCTGGTCAGCTGAGTTGACCGACTGGACACCGTTGGGCTCCGTCTCCACGGACCTGCTGCCCATCACCCCAGCGGTTGAGCCAGCCAGTGACACGTCAACCGCCGAGCTGGAACCGGCAAAAGAGATGCCTTTTGAGTTTCAGGGCAAAGCTGGCGAGTTCTTCCGCATCTGGATCGTCAATGTCGTTCTGACCGTCCTCACCCTCGGCATCTATGCAGCCTGGGCCAAGGTGCGCACACGGCGCTACTTTTATGGAAACACCCTGCTCGATGGCAAACCCTTCGACTTCACGGGCAATCCCGTCGCCATCCTGAAGGGAAACCTCATCTTCGGTGGCCTGTTCATCTTATACACCGTCTCGGGTGCAATGTATCCACCTGTGGCGATTTTGGTGCTGCTGGTGATCCTTGCACTGATGCCCTGGCTCATCCAGAAGGCCCTGCGCTTCCGTGCGCACAACACCGTGCATCGCAATGTCCGCTTCAGCTTCCGTGGAGAGGTTAGCGAGGCTTACGGCATCTTTCTGGCACTGGGTTTGCTCATTCCATTCACGCTCGGTTTGATCGTGCCCTACGTGCAGTTTCGGCAGAAAAAATACCTACTCGACAACATGAGCTGGGGCAGTGCAGCGGCGGAGCTCAAGGGAACGGCAGGCTTCTTTTACCGGACTTTCATCAAGATCCTGGGCATCCTTTTTCTCATCGGTGTTCTCGCAGCTATCTCCATTCCTGTTTTAAGTTCCATGGTGCGGCAGGCCGACATCACCAAGCCTGAAAGCACCGTGGCCATCGGCAGCCTCTCACGCCAGCTGCCTGTCATGGGCCAAGTTGCTGAGAAAAACGAGTTCCAAAAGGAATTCGACAAAGCCTTCGATGCTCAAATCGAGAGCAACCCGGACTTGAGCGAAGAGGAAAAAGAAAATCTCAAGAAAGCGAAGGAGCAGTTCGGCCACCTCGGTGAAGCGATGGTTTACGTGATCATCCCGGTCTATCTCTTCATGTTTATCGTCTTCATTTACTACCATGTCCGCACCACAAACTACTGCCTGAACACCACCGTTTGGAAAGAGATCGGTTACCTGGAGTCACGCATCCGCGCTCGTGATCTCATCTGGATCTATATCACCAACGGCATCGCCGTGCTTTGCTCCTTTGGCCTGCTCATTCCGTGGGTTCTCATCCGCATGGCACGCTATCGCACCTCGCGCACCGTGCTTCATGCCCGCCCAGGCAGCCTGGATTCCGTAGCGCAGGCTTCAGGCTCGTCGGGTTCCGCCATGGGCGATGCAGGTGCCGACATTTTTGATTTTGAAGTCGGCTTCTAATCACCACAGCTCCGCACCGTGACACTCACCGGCACCTACTACGCAGCCAGCTTCTCCCGCGCACTGGAGGTCATCGTCCATCTTGCGGAGGATGACAGCCTGAGGCTGACGTCTGCTGACTTTCAGCGCTGGGAAAGCCTGCGGGACTGCCAGCTCTCGGAGCCGCTCGGGTCCATGGCGCGACACTTCACCCTGCCAGACGGTGCCCGGCTGGAGATCACTGACATCGCTGCCATAGCCAGCTGGGAAAAGCAGCAGGCGCGCAGCAGCGGCATGCACTTCGTCCATGGCCTGGAGTCACGCTGGCTCTGGGTCGTTGCCGCCGCCTCTTTCCTGCTAGCCTTCATGGCCGCAGGCTATGTTTGGGGGCTGCCGATCGCAGCGAAGTTTATCGCCTTTAAACTCCCGCCAAAGATCAACGAGCTAGCCACCGATCAAGCACGCACGGCCTTCGTGCATCTCATGAGCTTTGAGGACAGCAAACTCGCCGCCGACAAGCGCACCACCTTCAACGCGCAGTTCATGAAAATGGCCACCACCATGGATCCCAGCCACGCCAAGCGCCGCTACCGTCTGGAATTCTTCGCCGCGCCGTTCCCGAATGCCTTTGCCCTGCCTGATGGCCTCGTGTGCATCACGGACGAGCTCATTGGGAAGGCCAAGGACGACAAAGAAATCTACGGCGTTCTCGCCCATGAGATCATTCATGTGCGTGAGCAGCACGGCATGCGCAGTGTGCTGCAAAACTCCGCCGTCTTTCTCATCTGGACACTCATGACAGGCGATGTCTCCACCGTCGCAGGCATGGGATCAGCCCTGCCTGCCATGCTCGCCCAGAGTGGTTACTCACGCGGTTTTGAAACGGAGGCCGACCAAGGCGCTGCCGAATACATGATCAAAGTCGGCTGGGGCACGAAGCCTCTGGCAGATATGCTTCAGCGCATCGACCCCGAGTTTTCTAACCTAGGCAATGCAGGTGAAGCCATCTCCACCCATCCCCTCACCGAAAAGCGCGTCGAGCTGCTGAAAGCCTACGAAAAGAAGGTTGCCGAGCCACTAACGAACCCCCAAAAAACGCCATAAACTCAGGGTTCATCAGCCTTGTCGGTCAAATGTTGCAGCCAATCATCCAGCTGAGCTTTTAACTCATCAGGCCCCGACGTCGGGAAGTGCTCGATCAGCCACTGCACGTCATCACGAGCCGCTGCCATGTCACCAAGACGTTGATTCATCTGCGCACGGGTCAGACGCTCCACAGAGGAGTCTGGCTCCACAGCCACGACGAGATCCAGGTATGGCAGCGTCTCCTTCACAGCCGTCTCCTGCTCCATGGTGCTGCTCAGTAGATTACGCAACATCCGGAGGATGATGCTGCGCTTCGTCGCAGGCTGGAGAAACTCGGGAGCAAAGGAACCTTGCTCTGTCAGCTCCAGAGCAGCCTGCTCCACGGTCAGCTTTTTTCCTCCATCAAAAACATCCAGCAGCTGGAGTTCGCCTTCCGGTCCTTCTTTGTAGCCTACCATAAAGCGACCAGGCAGCGGCACGCCATACACCTGCGGCACCTTCAGTCGAGCGGCCATTTCCACGTAAAGGACTGAAAGCGTAATCGGCAGTCCTTCGCGGTCATCCAACAGCTCGTTCATGTAGCTATTTGATTTACTCTCATAATCGTGACGGCTGCCGTGAAAGCCGCCTTCCTTGAACAAATACTCATTCAGGCGCTCCACGGCACTCAGCGTGCTTTGACCGATGGCCGGGTCGTTCTTAAGCTCATCCACCATCCGCTGAAAATCCTGCACATACTGCGTCACATCCACTTCAGGATTGTCATGTCGTGCAAGCAAAAGGCTCGCTCGCAGGAGATCGATCTTGTCTTCAGGCTTGGTCAGCTCAGCCACGAGGTCTCTCGTCACTGCCCGGCGATGTAGAGCCTTCTCCAGATCCTTGAGCGCCAGCGTTTGCTTTTCCAGTTCGCGTCGCCTCTCGATCATCAGCCGCCGAGCAGCCGCAGGGTCTTCCATCAGTGTCCCTAAAGCCTGATCGCGGGCACCCGAGCCACTCTGCACAAAATCATCCAGCGCCCGATGGACCGATTTGACCACCGCTGGCGAGATCGATTTTTCCGCCAAGTCCAGACCAAGCCGGAAGCCACGAAACTCCGCCTCTGGTGCACGAAAACGGCAAAGTCCGGCTTTGCCCCTGCGCAAGCCAGTATCCTCATGCTCCATCACCCGCTGACCGTTCACCCAGGCCGTGATCTTCATCGGCTCCACCCGCACTCTCAGATGGTTCCACTGCCCAGAGCGATAGGCCTCCGTCTCGAACTCCTTCAGCACCGTCCAAGAATACACATCAGGCCCTTCAAAACGAGTGAAGCGCATCTTTCCATTGGA
>CANHTV010000293.1 GCA_947463285.1 Verrucomicrobiaceae bacterium
AGATGGCATACACGGGGCTTTCGACGATCCCGGCGACATCGCCGATGACGTAAGTCACGGGCATGAGGTTCTTGTGATAAAGGCTCTTTTCGACGGTGACGTGCTCGACCTTCACCAGCTCACGCAAAGGCACGAGCGGCGAGCCGCTGGCTCCGGGTTCCGGCAGCGCGTTGGCATCGCCGGAGCGCACGCGAAGGGCGAGAAGTTCTTCGGGCGTGGTTTTGGCACTGCGGGGCAGTTCGAGGCGAATGTTCACGTCTTCCTTCTCGGCGGGCTGATGCAGTAAATCGATGTTTTCACCATCAACAGCGATCTTGAGCGTCTGCGAGATCGTGGCGGCGCTGATGCCGTGCAACGCGGCTTTTTCCTTGTCGATGATGAAGCGGGCCTTTTGCTGATCGGCCTCGATATACCAATCGACATCCACGACACCGGGCGTGGCCTTGAAGATGGTCTTCACGGCTTCGGCGAGCTTCTGTCGAGCTTCTTCGTTAGGCCCATAAATCTCGGCGACGAGTGTTTGCAGCACGGGCGGGCCGGGTGGCACTTCGGCGATGGCAACACGGGCTTTGTAGCGATCCGCGATGGCCTTGACGGCAGGACGGATGCGTTTGGCGATGTCGTGACTCTGCGCCTTGCGCTCGTGCTTGCCGACGAGATTCACCTGGATGTCGGCGACGTTGGCTCCGCGACGCATGAAGTAGTGACGCACAAGGCCGTTGAAATTGTAGGGCGAGGCGACACCGGCATAGACCTGGTAATCGGTCACTTCCGGCTCGGTGCGGATCGCAGCGGCCATTTCGCGAGCGACGGCGGCAGTTTGCTCCAGCGACGAGCCTTCTGGCATGTTGAGGATGACTTGGAATTCGCTCTTGTTGTCGAACGGCAGCATTTTCACCTTCACCCAACCGAGTCCGACAGTCGCCATGCTCGCGAGCAACAACACGGTGATGCCGATGAGGAACGTCCAGCGCCAGCCGGTGTGATGCAGCAGCGGCCCCATCATGCGACGGTAGAGTTTCGTGAAGAAATCTTCGGGATGCTCGTGACTGGAGTGGTGCTGCGGGGCGCTGGAGTCTTGGAGTGCTGGAGTGGTGGAGTTTTGATTCCCATCACTCCTATTCTCCATCACTCCTTGACTCCGGTATTTCTTCCCCCAACGAAGAATGCGAATCGAAGCCCATGGGGTGACGATGAAGGCGATCAGCAGCGACCAAAACATCGCCGCGCTGGCTCCAATCGGAATCGGGCGCATGTAAGGCCCCATGAGGCCGCCGACAAAGGCCATCGGCAGCACGGCGGCGATCACCGCGAAGGTGGCGAGGATCGTGGGATTGCCGACTTCACCCACGGCTTCCACGGCGATGGCAGACCAGTTGCGGCCTTTGTTTTGTGGCAGATGAAAATGCCGAACGATGTTTTCGACCACCACGATGGCATCATCCACGAGGATGCCGATGCTGAAGATGAGCGCGAAGAGCGTGATGCGATTCAGCGTGAAGCCGTAGAGGTAAAAAACGAGCAGCGTGAGCGCCAGCGTGGCCGGAATGGCCACGGCGACGATACCGCTCTCGCGCCAGCCGAGGGTGAGCCAGATGAGGATTGCCACGCTGAACACGGCGATGCCCATGTGCAGCAGCAACTCGTTGGATTTCTCCGCTGCGGTCTCGCCGTAGTTGCGCGTGATGCTGACGGTGACATCAGCAGGAATGACGCTGCCTTTGAGTAGATCGACTTTGCGCAGCACTTCATCGGCCACGCTGATCGCGTTCGCACCAGGACGTTTGGCGATGCTGAGGGTGACGGCGGGCTCTTCGCTCGTTTTGCTGCCGTGAAACACATATTGCGTCGGTTCTTCGCCGGTATCGGCGATCTCGGCGACTTCGCGGAGATAAACGGGACGACCGCTGAACACGCCGATGACGACATCGCCGACTTCGTGAGCTGTTTTTAGAAAGCCGCCGGTTTCGACAAGCACTTCGTTGTTGCCCGTGGTGAGGCCTCCAGCGCGGAATTGCCGGTTCGCCTGCTGGAGCATCGGCACGAGGCCTGCGGGGCTCAGATTGCGGCTGGCGAGCTTCACGGGATCAAGCATCACTCGCACAGTGCGCCGCGAACCTCCGATCAGCGTCGTCTCGGCCACCAGCGGCACTTGTTTGATCTCTTCGTCGATCTGCGCGGCCAAACGACGCAGCGTGAGATGATCGTAGCGGGCGCTGTGCAAGGTGAGCGCGAGGATGGGCACGTCGTCGATGCTCTTGAGCTTGATGAGCGGTGCGCTGACACCCATCGGGATGCGGTCGTAGTTCGAGCGCAGCTTCTCCGTGAGCCTCACGAGGCTGATATCAGGATCTTCGCCCACTTTGAAGCGCACGATGACGAGGCTCTCGCTGTCGCGTGAGGTGCTGTAGATGTATTCCACGCCGGGCAGCTCCCAGAGCAGCTTTTCCATCGGTCGCGTGGCGCGTTCCTCGATTTCCTTCGCCGTGGAGCCGGGCATGGAAACCATCACATCGACCATCGGCACCTTGATCTGCGGCTCTTCTTCACGTGGCAGCAAAACAATCGCCGCCGCGCCGAGCAAGACGGACGCGATGACAACGAGCGGCGTCAACTTCGAGTCAATGAACGCCGCCGCGATGCGGCCTGCGATGCCGAGATGCTGGTTGGAAGGCTCGCTCATGGCTGGATCGTCACGGGTTGGCCGTCGGTGAGTTGGGCGGTTTCGCTCACGATGATCTGTTCGCCTTCTTCGAGGCCAGAAAGCACCTCGACGCGGTCTTCGAGCACCTTCCCGGTTTTCACGAGCCTCAACGCCGCTGTGCCATGCCGGGCGACGAAAACGAGTTCCATCTGCCCACGCTTCAAAACGGCGCTCTGCGGCACGAGGAGCAGTTTCACCTCGGCCACGGGCACCGAGACGCGACCAAACTGGCCGGTGCGCAGGCCTTCGGTCGGCGGAAGATCGAGCTTCACGTTGAAAGTGCGACTCACGGGATCGGCGACCGGCGAAATTTCGCTCACGGTGCCTTCGATGACCTTCGCGAGGCGCACGGACATCTTCGCGCCGAGTTTCACGCGGTCGAGAATCGCTTCAGGAAGATCGGCTTCAAAGCGCAGTGAGGTGGGCGCTTCGATTTCGAGCAGCGGTTTGCCCGGCATGGCGAGATCGCCCACATCGGCTAGCTTGCGCGTGACGACGCCATCGAAGGGCGCGGTGACTTTGGCATAGCTCATCATCGTTTCCGCTTCGCTGACAGCTCCAGTGCCGATTTTCACGCGAGCCTCGGTGGCATCGAATTCCTGATGTGTGGTCGCATTGCTGGCGATGAGCTGCTTTTGACGATCAAAGTCGCGCTTCGCCTGATCAAGCATCGCGCGGGCCTGATCGACCTTTGCCTGAATCTCCTGTACATCGAGCCGCGCGAGCAAATTGCCCGCTTTCACCACCGCACCCGGCGTGGCGCTGTATTCGAGCACGCGACCACTGACCTTCGCCTCGACGACGGCGCGTTGCTTCGAGCGCACGGTACCCACGACTTCCTCCACCGCCATGTGAGGGCTCCATTTCACCGCCTCGGCCTTCACGCTGACGGTCGGCAGCGGTTTGGATGCAGCGGGGTTTTGCTCGTGCTTGCCGCAAGCGGTCAGCAGCAGGATGGGGAGGAGGTGAGAGAAGATTTTCATCGGGGGAAGCGGCGGGTGGTTGAGTCAGACCTTCGTGCAGCAACTGCCGCCGACACCGAGCTTTCTGAGAATGTTTTCCGCCGGGCAAAAGCCAGTGAAGGCGGATTGAAGGAGATTGACTCCCACGAAAGCGGTGAGCCAGAGCCAGTTCGGGCTCACATAATGAGAGAGTGCGAGGCTGGTGAGGATCATGGTGCCTGCGAGGGCGCGGATGGCGTTTTCGAGTTTCATGGTTTGGCGGTGGTGGAGTTCAAATCGGTTGCGGGGCCGGCTTCCGGTGCCTTTGGCAGCAACACGCAGGTCGGGCAGCCCTGGCGGCTCATCTGCATGCCCGCCAGCAAAGCCGCGAGCGCGGCGATGAGGATGAAGAGTCGGTTCGGAGTCATGGTGAGGCTTTATTCAACTGTATGAGTCTATACGCATATGGTATGTCCGGGCAAATGGTTTTCTTGGAACGATGGTGGTTAGCGCGGGGAGTAAGTGAGTATGGCGAGCGGGCGCTTGAAAAGCGCCCATCCTTGGGGTTGAAATGAGCTCTGTGAGTTCTCACTCCAACTCATCACGAAGCATGTCATTACCAGCACAGGATTCAGCCATCATCGCTGCACACAAGGCGTCTAGCTTACACCGCAAACAACTCGCAGAGCCGGGAGTGCGTTGTGGTTGCTTTCATTGTTGCCAGACTTTTGCTCCTTCTTGCATCACTGAATGGGTCGATGAGGATGAGGCCGGAGATGGACAAACAGCCATGTGTCCGCTCTGCGGCATTGATTCGGTTATTGGCTCTAACTCCGATTATCCGATTACGACAGAGTTTTTGACCCAGATGAAGATCCACTGGTTTGGGATGAGCTAGGCTGTGTTTGAAAACGGTCCAGCTTCGGTCCGGCGAAGCAAAGTGGCCATCTCGCTCCGCGAGATAAGCAAAAGGCTTTCGCGAGTATGGCGGATTCCGATTCCTCGTAAACTGGGGGGGCTTTGAGAAGCGACCAGCTCATCTCGACGGAGCGAGATGGCTACCATGCTGACGCATCATTCGAGCGCCCCAGATCGGTTTTCAGACACAGCCTACCTCCCCGGCGGCTGAAACACCTGGAAGGCGTTGATCGTGGCCGTGCCGGGCTTGGTGGGCACGAGGCGGAGGGTGTGGTCGCCATTCGGGAGCATTTGGGCGAGGCGAAGGACGAAGGGCGTGGCGGATGAGGCTTTGAAGGTGACTTCGTCGAGGACGGCGGGTTTGACCTCGAAGGTGAAGCGGTCGCCGGTGCGGTTGCGCTCGGCGCGACGCCAGAGGTCGGGCTCGATGAGGATCTGGCCGCTGGCGCTGGTGAAGGACTGGAAGGCATTCCCGTTGCCATCGGGGCCGGTGACGCTGCCGGTGAGTGTGTAGTCGCCGCTGTCGCTGGTCATGACGAGTGTCCAGGTCTGCGGCACGATGCGCTGGCCGAGTGTGATGCCGTGGGGCGA
>CANHTV010000294.1 GCA_947463285.1 Verrucomicrobiaceae bacterium
CAGCCGCAACGGCTTGAGCGACATCGTTAGCCACGATCTGGATGCGGCCATAAGGCGGCTGTTTTTCTTGGCTGCCACGGAAGTCGATGTTGTTGATGTCACCGCTGGTGCCGTTCGACATGATGCCGAGGAACTCAGGCCCCGCGCCGAGCAACTGACCGATCTTCACTGCGAACGCGCCGAAGTAATCCGCCGAGATGTGGCCGGGACCGACACCGCCGACGTAATGAAGCGAGTAGTTCGCCAGCAGCGCGAGCGGTTTGCCGTCTGCCGACTGTACGCTAATGAAACTCACCTCAGGATCAGTAGGACCCGCAGGTTCAACGAGGTTCGGATTTTTGATGCCGGGATTTGTCTTCACCTGATCGGTCGTGAAACCGAGCGGTGTGGGCAAAATGCTGCCGGCCTTCATTTTCCAGCGGCGATTGAAGACCTGATGTGGCACCAAGGCGCTGCCATGGCCGATTTTGGCTGGGGCGAGGTTGTTCAATGCTCGACGCACACCATCAGCGATGCGCCGTGCGACAAAGCGTTGGTAAATCGGGCTCGGTTCGCTCTGGCCGACGGCTTGTAGCGTGCCACAGGAGTGCGAATGCGTAGCGGACATCATCATGTTTTCCATCGGCAGGCCGGTGGCTTCATTCACCATCTTCTTAGCTTCATCGAAGATGCCACGCCCGATCACACAACTATCTGCGACGACAAACACGAGCTTCGTTTTGCCATCATCGAGCGCGAGGCAGCGGGCGTTGAGTTCATCATGAATGACGGTGGCTGTGCCATCCTGGAAGCCACCATTGATGGAGCTGCCAAGCTCAGGCGTGATGTTGCTGGTGGCGGCACCAGCGCTGAATTCAGCGGCACTGAGGGCTGTGGCAAAAACAAGACCGAGGAAGATGAGCAAGCGCATGATCTCCATACGCGGTTATTGGCAAGCTTACTTCACACGCGTCTGGAAGGTGCGTGAATGACCACTGGAGGGGACATTCAAGGTGTAGCTGAGAGCATCGCGGCTCACAGAACAGTGGACATAGTTGCCGCTGCAGCCTGAGCCAGGATCAGCGTGATCAGGTTTCATCAGTGCATTCGCCGGATCACCGAGATTGGCGATCATGGTTTTGTCAGCCGTGTTTTCACGATCATCACGGATGTTTTCATGTACTTGATACATCGCCTGGATGGTTGGTGTGGATTTGAGGGCATCCATGGCGGACTTGCTGGTGCCTTTGCGCGGGCCGTTGTTCATGACGGAAACCGTGGGCTGAAGACTGCGGATGAGGATGGGATTGTTGCTCACATCGAGTCCATGATGATTCACCTGATACAGGTCCACCGTGCCAACGAGATTCACAGGCGAGACGAGCTTTTCTTCGACATTCCAAGTCAGATCCCCACCGTCAAAAAAACGGAAGTCGCCGAAGTCGAGCACCATCACAATGCTGTTGGCATTGTCGCTGGGGTCGGCAGCTTTCACTGGCACTGATCCGTTCAGTGGATTGGGGACTGCTCCAGCTGGAGCTGGTATGAATTTTTGGTTAGCTCCGAGACAACGGAGCGTGAGATTTGGCGCACCTTCAATCTGTTTCAGTGGCACTTGATCACCAGCCGCCAAGACGACGCGTTTCTCTACCTTGGCATCAAGATACGGCCTGCTCATCAGCGTCCAGCGCATGTCCTGGGGCTTGCCATCCGGGCTGCCTTCCGGCACACCTTTATCATAAAGCGTGCCCACGGGCATCAGCGTCGCCAGTTCAGCCAGCCCACCAAAGTGATCACCATGAAAGTGGGTGATGACGACATGGTCGATGCGCTTCAGGCCCGCGACCTCTGTTGCCACCTTCTGGATGCGTTGTGGATCACGCCCACCGGGATTGCCTGTGTCAACGAGGATGGACTCACCTTCCGGCGTCACGATGAGCGTCGATCCGCCGCCCTCGGAGTCGATCCAATAAAGATCGAGTGTTTTTTCACGGGCAGAAACGACGAGCGTGAGGGCAAAAAAGGCGGCGAGCAATGATTTCATGGTTCGATTTGATTCAGGCAGAAAGTGAATCTTCAGGCAACCTCATTCGCCTTCAGCACGCGCAGCATGTTGCCGCCGAGCACATGACGGATGGCCTCATCGCTGTGACCTCTCATGATCATGCCGAGCGTGAAAAGCGGCCAGTTGCTCCAGGCCACGCTTTGCTCAGCCTCCAGCGTGGTGGCATACTCATCCTTCGGCCACAGATGCTCCCAACGATCCGCCGGTCCTCCGGGTGCTTTCAGCAGCTTGGCCCGCTCTTCTTTGTCAAAGCGTGACGTGTAGGCCACGTCGCAGCCGATGGCAGCGTGCGTTGGGCCGAACTTTTTGATAACGTGATCCAGATGATCCATCAGCGCCGTGATGTCGCCTTTGCCACCGAGGAAACGCGGGATGCAGCACATGCCCACGAGCCCGTCGGTGTCGCAGATGGCTTTGATCGTATCGTCAGGCTTGCCGCGGAAGTGCTTGTAAAGCGAAGCGCAGGTCGTGTGACTCGCCACCATGGGTTTGGCAGAGGCTTTGGCGGCATCAAACGCCGTCTTCCAGCCGCTGTGGGCGGTATCGACGATAACGCCGATCTTGTTCATCTCTGCCACCGCTGCATGGCCGAAGTCGCTCAAGCCTCCGTCATGCGGTTCCCCCGCGCCATCGCCCAGAGGATTCCGGCGGTTGTAGGTCACATGCATCATGCGTGTGCCCAGTTCATGAAAGATGCGGATGAAGCGCAGCTCATCCTTCACGCTCTCCCAGTCCATCATCAGCGGCACACCATTGGTGGTGAAGCAGAGTCCGACGTTTCCCGCCTTTTTCAAAGCCATGATCTCTTCTGCCGTGACGACTTTGGAAAGCGCTGGCTTCATTAGATCCGTGGCCTTGGTGAAATGCGCGAGGCGTTTGATCAAGCGCATCGGGTCACTGCCTTCCTCGCCGGTATTTTGGAAAATGCAGGTCACGCCCGCCGCATGAAAGGCATCGAGAAATTCCTTCCGCTCGCGCTCGTTCGTCGCATTGCGGTTCATGGAGATCGACTCGCGCAGATCGGCAATTTCACCCGCTGAGGCTCCCGACTTGATCGCTTCATTCATCGCCTCGGCGTCAATCGCGCAGCGTGGCGCGAAGCCGTAGCTCTCAAACACCACCGAGCCAAAATGCAGCTCCCAGGCGTGCTCGATCTGGGCCTGCGTCGGCTTCAGCAGGTTGATCGCAATCTCACGCGGCTTGTCGATGGTCGGATTTCCCGTGATCCAAAGCTTCTTCGCTTCTTGGGAACGAACATGGATGTGAAAGCTGCTGGCGAATGCAGCCAGCGGCAGCTTCTGGATGATCTGGCGGCGTGAAAATGGAGCGGTCATGCGCCAGAACAAACGCTCCCGGCCTCACTTCTTCATCAGCCCAATCACCGCCGAGGTCATCGCCTTCACGCCGGTCTCGATGCTCGGTTCCGGGATCGGTTTAAAAAAGGGAGAATGCAGCGATGGCAAGGTGGTGCCCTTGGCCTTCGCTTCCGCCACGACCTCGGGCGGTTGCGTGCCGAGCCAGAACATGCACAGCGGCACTTTTTCCTTCGTCAGGCCGTATTCGGCGAAATCTTCAGCACCCATCACCGGTTCGCGCGTGAGCACGTTGTCAGCACCGATGGCGCTGCCGATGATCTGGCGCACCTCGGCGCAAAGCTCGGGCTGGTTGTAAAGCGCCGGTGCTTGGTCATCCGAGACGATCACCTCCGGCATTTTCTCCGGCGGCATCCCGGCAGACACCGCCTGCGCCTGCACGATGCGTTTGATGGACTCGATCAGGTGCCGGCGCGTCTCAGTCTTGTAACTGCGCACCGTTAATTGCAGGCGCACTTCGTCAGAGATGATGTTACTCTTTGTGCCGCCGTGGATGCTGCCCACCGTCACCACCGCTGGATCACCGGGCTTCACCTCCCGGCTGACGATGGTCTGCAAAGCCAGCACGATCTGCGAAGCGAGCACGATGGGGTCCTTGGTCAGATGCGGCATGGAACCATGTCCGCCCACGCCTTTCACCACGACCTCGACGCTATCGACATTCGCCAGCGCGTAACCTTCCACGATGCCGACTTGGCCATGCTCCATGTCGGAGGAACAATGCAGCGCGATGGCTTTGTCCGGCTTTGGAAATTTGGAAAACAGCCCCGCCCGCAGCATCAGCCGCGCCCCGAGCACTCGCTCCTCAGCATGTTGACCGATCATCACCACCGTGCCCTTCCATTGATCCCGTAGCTTGCTTAAAGCCCGCGCCGTGCCGATGAAGCTCGCCATGTGGACATCGTGCCCGCAGGCATGCATGACGTTCACCTCACGCCCCAGGTCATCCTTCACGATCTTCGTGCTCGCATAGGCCGCGCCTGTTTGTTCCTTCAGTGGCAACCCGTCCAAATCCGTGCGCACCATGATCACCGGCCCCTCGCCATTGTTCAGCACACCCACAAGCCCATGGCCCCCGACCTTCTCCGTGACCTCGAAGCCCGCCTCCCGCAGTTCCTTGGCGATCCGCGCTGCCGTCTCCACCTCATGCAGCGAGAGCTCCGGGTTCGCATGCAGCTCCTGATAAAGCGAAACCAGCGACGGCAACTCCTGCTTCATCACCGAGGCGACATCGGCAGCGAAAAGAGAGGAGGTGGCGAGCAGGGAAAGGAAAATCGGCTTCATACCTTAGGTAAACGTTTATTGGGTTGGTCTTGCAAGCCACATCCCATCACTTTGAGCTGTTTGACCCTTGTGCCTTAGTTGGATCTTTAAAGCCTTAGCTTCTCCGGCATGATCGTGCATGAATCCGGTTCAACCCTTTGAAGATGGAAAATTTGCCGGATGCGGTTGAGTCCGGAACTGGCTGCTAAAATAAGCAAAGTTAGCCTTGGCTGGAGAACATGCCAAATGACGCCGTATTCCCTCTCATGATGCTCACACCCACACGCCGACGCTTTTTTGAAGACTCGCTCATGGCCGCTGCGGCGGTCGCTTTGCCGAAAATATTGATCGGGGCCGATCTGGCACCGGTTTCGGCGAATGAGAAGATCACGGCGGCGATCATTGGCTGTGGCATTCGTGGCAAAGCTCATGCGCGGGAGCTGGCGCGGCTCGCTGACTGCGATGTGGCG
>CANHTV010000295.1 GCA_947463285.1 Verrucomicrobiaceae bacterium
GACGGAGAGATTTTGGGACAATCAAACAGGCTGACTGAAGGAGGTGCCCTTACTTATTGAAGATGTGGCAGTTGAGCGAGATTTTAGGCAGCGTAAAGGCAGGTCTGGAAAGAGCTACTCGACCTCTATGATCGCGTTAATCGACAAGCTGGATGAGCTGAACAAATCAATGCGCCGCGATGAGCGGGCGATGGTGAATGACGCTCACCGCAACGGCATGAACTCAATCAGCCGCCGTGAAGCAAGCTCCTGGTTAGAGTTAGCGTTTCTTGCCTGTCTTCTTTTTGCCGCCGGATTTCTTCGGGCTCATAGCTTCGAGCTGTTTCTTTAAAACCTCTGCCCTGGCTTCCAGCCGGCTGATTTTGGCCTCGCGGGCGATGCGCTCGGCTTCACGTTTTTTCAGGATGCGCTTCAGTTCGGGCCAGTATTGCTGATCGATAATGTAACCGACGCATTGAGGGTGGCCACACCGGCAGGGATGATCCTCCCAGGTCTCCAGATCAAAGCCGTAGTTAAAGGAAAGCTCTTCTCCGGCGGAAATGTCACGCAGGGAGTAGATCCAGATATGGCCACGGATGATGAAGGATTCGCAGTTGGGATCGCAGGAGTGATTGATCAGGCGTGCCGGGTTGGCTTCTGTCGCGCCGTCCAGATCATGCTTCTTGTTCAGAGTGAAGATATAGACCGCCGCTTCACCTGTCTTCTTGGCCCGCTCCTCCAGGGCCAGTCCTCGGCGTGTGCTTTCTGCCTTGGTGATCTTTTCACCCACATACTCGATGATGGGCGTGTCTTTAGGAATATCACAAGTCGCGAAGACGCCACGGTGATGAATGGAGGAGCGACAAACGATCCAGAGGCGTTTTTCGGGGGCTTTAGGCATGCAGGCAGTGAGAGCGGATGTGATGCCGTCTCTCAGACTAAAGTCAAGGAGGGCTCATTTTTTGTCAGGCCGCGTGCTTGACCCACCGGGATGTCCTGCGCCAGACTGGCCGCCCTTTTACCCCAAACCCAAACAACCCCAACACACCTAATCCTAAATTTATGAGCCGAAAAATTCGTTATGGCATGGTCGGTGGTGGACGTGGCGCTTTCATCGGTGCCGTCCATCGCATCGCGGCAGCAATCGACCAGCAGGTCGAGCTCGTCTGCGGGGCCTTCTCCTCAGATCCCCAGAAGTCCAAGGACAGCGGTGCGGATCTCTTTCTGCCAGCGGATCGCTGCTACGGCAGCTACGAGGAGATGATCAAGGCTGAGGCTGCTCTGCCTGCGGATCAGCGCATGGATTTCATTGCCATTGTCACGCCGAATCACATGCATTTCCCGCCTGCAAAGATGGCGCTGGAGCTTGGTTTCCACGTGCTGAGTGACAAGCCAGCTACCTTTGACCTCGCGGAGTCCAGGGAGCTGGCGGAGATCGTGAAAAAGACCGGCCTTCTTTACGGTCTCACGCACAACTACACGGGCTACCCGCTCGTGAAGCAGGCCCGTGAAATGGTGGCCACTGGCAAGCTTGGTAAAATCCGCAAAGTCGTCGTCGAATACCCTCAGGGCTGGCTGGCGACTCGTCTGGAGGCCAGCGATCAAAAACAAGCAGCCTGGCGCACTGACCCCAAACGCAGCGGTGCCGCAGGCTGTATCGGCGACATTGGCACCCATGCTGAAAATCTCGCTGAATACATCACGGGTCTGAAGATCAGTGAGCTGGCGGCTGACCTCACGACTTTCGTCGAAGGCCGCCAGTTGGATGATGACGGCAACGTCCTGCTCCGCTTCGAAGGCGGAGCCAAAGGTGTGCTGCACAGCTCCCAGATCAGCGTGGGTGAGGAAAATAACCTCAACATCCGCGTCTATGGCGAACTCGGTGGCATCGAGTGGCATCAGCGTGAGCCGAACACACTGCTGGTGAAATGGATGGATCAGCCGATGCAGGTCTATCGCACCGCCAATGGCTACCTCGGCAAGGCCGCACTCGCCGCCGGTCGCACACCGCCTGCACACCCCGAAGGCTATCTCGAAGCCTTTGCCAACATCTACAAAGCCTTTGCCCTCGCCATTCGTGCTCGTTTGGAAAATCGCCAGCTTGCGCAGGACGATCCCGCCAACGACTACCCCAAGATCGAAGACGGCGTCCGTGGCATGGCCTTCATTGAGGCCGTTGTCGCCAGCAGTCAGAAAAATGCCGCCTGGACCAAGCTCGAAGCCTGATTCACGTCCCCTATTATTCAACTCTCACGATGACAGCGGGCCTGCACGGGTCCGCTGTTTTTTTGCCAACTCTTTTTTGGGGACATGTGCTATCTGGCTTCAGGTATGCAAAACGATCTTTCAGTTTGAGAATCGCGGTGGACATCAGGCCTCGATACGCGCAAAGGTGTGGTTCATTTTTTAACGATAACTCCCACTCCTAATTCCCATGGATCCCGAAATGACGATGCTTGAATGTGAAGATGCGATGACCAAGGCGGTCGAATACGCTATTCACGAGTTCTCCGCCGTGCGCACTGGCAAGGCTTCTCCGGCTTTGGTGGAAGGCTTGGATGTTCATGTTCACAGCTACGGCTCCAACATGAAGCTGAAGCAGATCGCCATGATCACCACACCTGATGCCCGACTCATTCGCATTGAGCCCTTTGATTCATCAACGCTGCATGACATCGACCGTGCGATTCGTGAATCCCGATTGGGTCTGAATGGCAGCATCGAAGGGAAGGTGATCCGTCTTCCGATTCCCGTATTGTCCCAGGAACGCCGCGAGCAGATGGTGAAGCTGGTGAAGCAAATGGGTGAAGAGGCTAAAGTCCGCGTCCGTGCGGCCCGCCGTGAAGCTTTGGAAACTCTGAAAAAAGGTGAAAAAGACAGCCACATCACCGAAGACGATCTGCATCGGTTGGAAAAAGAAGTGCAGGGCATGACTGACAAGAAGATCGCTGAGCTGGATCAGCACATGGCCAGTAAGGAAAAGGAAATCCTCACGGTGTGAGTGCATGTTCGCCCCATCTGAATATTTGGATTTAAGCCATACTCAGCATGGCATTTTGTTTCCAGACTCACAGCCAGTCTGGACAGCTCTGACACGCATTGACTCATATCTTGGCTTTCGTTTGCAGCGCGACATCCGCAGTGCTGTGCCTCAGGGAGTATTCATCGGTGAGGATGTCTTCATCGACGAGGAAGTTTCTATGGAGCCCGGTGTGGTTATTCGTGGGCCGGCCTGGATTGGCAAAGGCTGCTCTTTGCGTTCGGGTTGTTACATCCGCGAGAACGTGATCGTAGGGAATAATTGTGTCCTAGGTAACTCCTGCGAGTTCAAGAACAGCATCATTTTTGATAACGCTGAAGTGCCGCACTTTAACTATGTGGGGGACTCTATCCTAGGCTACAAGGCTCATCTGGGAGCTGGGGTCATCCTTTCCAATGTGCGGCTGGATCGCAGTGATGTGGTGGTCGATGATGGTAAAAAGACGCACTCGACAGGACTGCGGAAGTTTGGCGCAGTCATCGGTGACTATGCTGAAATCGGCTGCAACAGTGTCATTAATCCAGGCTCACTCATCGGCACGCGTAGCATTGTTTATCCGTTGAGTAGTTTTGGCGGAGTCTTGCCTGCCAATAGCATTTTAAAGACGCGTCAGCAGCAGGTGGTGGTGCCCAGGACCTAAGTGAGAGTCTGGGATTTCATCAAAGCGGACGTGTCGGTGGCTGACTGCGGACGATGTTCATGGCTCCGTTTAGTTCACCACCAGGCTCGATGGAAACTGAACGAGCTGTGATGTCACCAAAGACGGCTCCATTGGCACCGATCAGCATGGAACCGGATGAGTAAATGGTGCCGGTGATTTTAGATTGAATGTCTGCTTCTTCAGCATGGATGTCATTGATGAAGACGACATCAGCTCCTTTTTCGACGATGAAACGGCGGCAGCGCACTTCACCGATGATCGTCCCCGTCGTGCGGAAAATGGCATCGCCACTGACGTGGATGTTCGCCTCCACGATTCCTTGGCAGCGCAGGTCTTTGCAGCGAATCAGGTCGGTGGAAACGTGGCCGCGCTTACGGACCAAAACATCTCCCCTGGTTTTGATGGACTGAGTCGAAGCCATGTTGATCTCAATGTCTTCAAGCGAGATGTAGGCTCCGCAGTTGGGGCAGTTTGCCGAGCGCGAGGAACGGCTAACTTTAAATTTATGAGCGCAGTCAAAGCATTCTGCGTCTTTGAAGTAGGCATTCCGATACATGCCCTGGTCCTTCATTTTTTGCAGCGTACTGGCTGACATTGGCTCAGGCGAGGGAGTCGGCGGCGGAGAGTTCGACTGCGGACGACGCATCGAAACGGTCAGCGGTTCCTCTTCGGGTTCAGGGGCTGATCTCGTTTCTGGCTTATTGACTGCGATTGGAGCTGGTTTTGGAGCTGGTGGTGCCACCTGCTGTTTTAAAAAGACGCCAAAACCACCTTCTTCAGCCTCTTCTTGGGTCACGGGGGCTCGCAGATCTTCAGTCGTCGTTTCAACGATAGGCTTTGTTTGCAGCTTGGCTGGCGGTGGTTTGGAGGCAGGCGCTGTCTGCTGGCGGTGTGTCGTATCAGGAGCATCCCATGCGCGGTTATCGACCACCCCACCGGCGCGGCTTACCGAAGAAGCAGAGACTTGCTTCTTAGAAATCGAAAGATGGGTACCACACTTTTTGCAAAAAGTAGAAACAACGAGGCGCGGCTCGTATTGAGCCGCGCCACAAGAAGGGCACACCACTTCAATTTGTCCTTTTGGCGGTGCTGGCCGGTCACTTTTCTTGCCGAAAAGTCCTCTAAACACTCAGGTAAATTGCAGATTAAGGTTGAGGCGCGCGTGCTGGAGCGGAGGCAGCTTTGCTGTCTGCCTTCTTGCCAACGGAGGACTGACCCATGAATGTCGCGCCTTCTTCGATGGAAAGAGTGCCGGCACTGATGTCACCCACTAAGATGGCATTGCTTTTGAGTTCGCAGCGCTCAGCTACGGTGATGTTACCTTCGACCTTGCCGAAGATGATCACTGAGCGGGTTTTGACCTCGCCTTTGATGAGAGCGTTTTCACCGACAGTCAGGCTGCCGTCGGAGATGACTTCACCTTCGATTTTACCGTCGATGA
>CANHTV010000296.1 GCA_947463285.1 Verrucomicrobiaceae bacterium
ACGCCACGGCGATCTTCATCCAAGCGAGTGCGATCCGGCGTGATGGAGTTGTGAATCGACAAGTGTTCATTGAGCAAGAGCTGACTTGTCTCGATATTGCAACGGATAGAGATCAGCTGCTCATCAGCGCTGATCATCTCCTGCCTCTGTTCATCCAAGCTCTGCCGACCTCGCTCGATCTGATCTTCATTTTGACGAATGCGGCCTTGGAGCTCCTCCATGCGCTCGTTGTTAAAGCCGATGCGTCCCTCTGCGCTCTGCACCTGACTGCGAAGTTCCTGAGCCTGCTGACGCGCGGAATTGATCTGGGCTTCGATGCTGTGGTAAGCCTCACGCGTCTCCACCGCTTCGAGCTCGGCTGATTGGAGGCGGCCCTGCAGCTGCTCCAGCTGCTCCGTCATCATGCGCACATGATTTTCAGACTCGGATTTTTCTGCGTTAAACTCGGAGTACTGTTTGTGCGCTAGGTGGGTGTCAAACATGCGCACGTCATCCAGCAAAGTCTGGTAACGACGGGCTTTGGAGGCCTGGCGTTGCAGCGAACCCATCTGCCGCTTCACCTCGGCGATCACATCCGCGACACGCAGCAGGTTGGCTTCCGTGTATTCAAGCTTGCGAAGAGCTTCCTTCTTCTGGCCTTTGAATTTGGTGATGCCCGCTGCCTCTTCAAAGACCATACGGCGATCTTCCGGCTTGGAACTCAGCAGCATGTCGATCTGGCCCTGTGCCATGATGGAATAAGCCTGCCGCCCAATGCCAGTGCCAGAGAAAAGATCGTTGATGTCTTTCAAACGGCACACGGTTCCATTCAGCCGATACTCGCTGCGTCCGTCACGGAAAACACGACGGCAGATGGCGACCTCATTGTAATCAACACCGAGAGATTGCTCGCAGTCGGCCATCGTCAGAATGACCTCAGCCAAGCCCACTGGCTTGCGTTTGTCCGTGCCGTTGAAGATAACGTCCGCCATCTCCTCACCACGCAAGGCCTTGGCAGAGGTTTCACCGAGAACCCAGCGGATCGCATCCACGACGTTGGACTTGCCACAACCATTCGGCCCGACGATGCCAGTAACACCTTTGTGAAACTCGAAGTGCGTCTTGTCCGCAAAGGACTTGAAGCCGTGAAGGGTGAGACTCTTGAGATACATGGTGGCTGAAAAAGTTTAGAACAGCCCAATCAACCCGCCCCTGCTCCAAACGAGCAAGGAAGAAGGCTAAAATTCCCTTATCTTGTGTTTTATTAATATATCCAAAACAATATATGGGTTTTTAACCACCCTCTCGGCTGTGAATAATACCGCCCGTTGTGAACAAGAAGTCAGCTTCAATTTATCAGGGTGTAACCAGAATCAGTTCTTGGAGTTTGTTTGCCGCGCCTGTCATATAAAAAACGCAGCAGCCGCACTCAAGGCACCTGACTCTCATGATTCGCTCACTCATTCTACTTCTAATAACGGCTTCATTGACGCTGCTATACTTCACACGAGGACAAAGTGCGGACCTTGATCAGCGTTTCAAAGCCCTAGATCGCAACAACGACGGGCTTCTCACAGAGGCGGAGTTGCCAAGGCGTCAGTGGTTTGAGCGACTCGACACGAATAAGGATGGCCAAGTCACTCGCGAGGAAGCACGCAAGGTCGTGGCCGCCATGCTAAAACGTGGCGAATCTTTGCCCCGTCTGCCTTCGGAGGAAGTGACTGCAGCCTCAACGCACGCCGTCATCGAGCCAGCCCTCACTGAAGTTCCCGCTGTATTAAAAGGCTCTGAAGTCGGCGTCGGACGGCGTTTGCCCGACCTGGAGCTGACGGATCTCAAGCAGCAGTCGCTGAAACTCAGCCGTGATCTCAAAGAGGCTCAGGGCCTGATCATGGCTTATTTTGGTGCCACCTGCCCTATCAGTGGCAAGCTCGGCCCGGAGATCGCCCGAATCGAAAAAGAGGCCGTCAAACAGGGGCTGAAAATGCTCCTTGTGTGCCCGGTAGCCGCAGAAACGACAGATGACATTGAGACCTTCATCAAAACACATGGCCTGACTTCGCGTGTGATTCATGATCAGGATCAGCGGCTGAGTCTTGCACTATCAGCCACGACAACCACGGAGGTCTTTCTCCTCGATGCCGCACGCACACTGATTTATCGCGGAGCCATCAATGACCAGTATGGTCTCGGCTACAGCAAACCTGCCCCGACAAAAACATACCTGCGTGATGCCATGAAAGCCATGCAGCGCTCACAACTGCCTGAGATCACGGCCACCACCGCACCTGGATGCGCATTGGATTTGAAAACAGAAGTCGCAGCCGTCGAAACCAAACTCAGCTACCACGATCAAATCCAGCGCATCCTTCAAGCTCGATGCGTCGAATGCCATCGCGCAGACGGTGTCGGCCCATTTTCACTGGAGACCTATGACGACGTCATCGAAAACGCCGCCATGATCCGCAAGCAAGTCGAGCGCGGCGTCATGCCGCCCTGGTTTGCCGCCGCACCACCGAAAGACGAGCATTCACCTTGGCTGAATGATGCCTCGCTTTCGCCTCAGGATAAAAATGACCTGCTGACTTGGCTGGCCAGCGATCGCGCGAAAGGAGATCCCGCTGATGCTCCTCGTCCGCTCGTTTTCCCGAAAGAATGGACCATGGGGCAGCCGGATGCCATCGTGCAACTGCCCAAGGCTGTCAGCGTCAAAGCTGAAGGCACCATGCCCTACCAGTTCGTCACCGTTCCTACTGAATTTGAGGAAGACCGCTGGGTGCGTGGCTATGAAATCCTGCCCACTGATGCCAGCGTCGTTCATCACGTCATCGTCCAAGTTCATGCCAAAGGGGCCAAGATTCGCAATCGGGGCGAGGGAGCCGAAGGTTACTGGGCTGCCTATGTGCCGGGAAACACCCATCACCTCTGGCCCGAACACTTCGCAAAAAAACTGCCCGCAGGTGCCACCGTCAGCTTTCAAATCCATTACACGCCCAATGGCAAACAAACTCAGGACCAGCTGCGTCTCGGCCTGCATTTTGCCGATGAAACCCCACGCTACATCGTCCACACCGCTTCAGTCGCAAATCCGCGGCTGAACATACCTGCCGGAGCATCGGACCATCTGGAAACCAAAGAACAAGCCGTGCCTTTTGACATGCATGTCATGGCCTACATGGCGCACATGCATCTACGCGGCAAAGCTTTCAAATACGAGGTCACACGCCCGGGACAAAGCCCTGAGATCCTGCTCAACATCCCGCGTTACGATTTCAACTGGCAGCTGCGCTACGATTACGTCCAGCCACGTTTCATCCCCAAAGGCAGCAAGGTCAAAATCAGCGCCTTGTTTGACAACAGTCTAGGCAATCCAGCCAACCCCGACCCTACACGTAACGTCCGCTGGGGCCCGCAGACTGAGGATGAAATGATGATCGGCTACGTCGAATACTACACGGCGAACAACGGAGGCTGAGCCTTGAGTCGGGGAATTAATCCAGTCATCATTAGAAAGAGACTGGTGCATCTATTTCCACAGGACTATTTACAAAAGTTGGCATTCCACTTAGAGTTCGCCCCCCATGAAGTTTTGCCCCCCTGCCCTCTTGGTAGTTGTTTTGCTCAGCCTCGTCATCCCGACGCAGGCCCAGATGCCTGCGACGGATGAAGCCTCAGAACAATTCTTCCGTGGCTTTCTTCTGAAAAATGACGCCGAAAAAATGGAGACTGAAGGCAATCTGGAAGGTTCCCTCTCCATGTATCAGCAGATGCAGCAAATCTTTGACGGCGTGGCTCAGTCCAGCCCCGACTGGCAGCCTGCGATGCTCAATAACCGCCGCAGTCTCACGCAACAGGCCATCACACGCCTGAAAGCTAAACTCGCCCAACCGACCACAGCACCCGCTGCCACCAGTCAGCCAGCGCCAGCAGCGACGACCGCGATGCCCATTTTTGGAGGTGCGACCAGTGGCACCACACCTGCACCCGCCATGACGGGCAGCTTGCCAAGTCTCGGTGAAACCCTCGCCCAATGGGAGCAGGCTTACCGCCAGCGCATGACGGTGCTGGAATCTCAGAACGCCCAGCAGCAGCAGGACCTCGTCAAATGGCAGGACTGGTACAAATGGGCTTCAGGCGAAATCACCACCGCGCAGAATGACAAAAAGAGCCTCGAAGCCAAGACGGCCAAGCTCGAAGAAGCCATCCAGGCCATGAAAATGGAGGTCGCTGCAGGCCGCGCCACGCAGCAGCAGCTCGATCAACTGACTCAGGAAAAGATCGGCATCGAAGTGGAATATAAGAAGGCCGTGCAGCGTGTGGCAGCCGCAGAAAACGCCTCCAAGCAGGCTTCGCAAAAACTCGCCGACGCCGCCACCCGCATTTCCCAGGTGGAAGCAGAAAGAAACAAGGTCATTGCTGAACGTGATGCCGCCGTGAAAGAGCGCGATGCCCTCAAAACCGAGCAAGGAGCCCTGGCAAATCGCGTCGAAACCGTCACCAAGGAGCGCGATGTACTCAGCGCCCAGGCATTGGGCGTCAAAGCCGAACTCGAAGCCCTGAAGAAAGCCAAACCCGCCTCAAGCAGCGAGGAGGTGAAAAAACTCATCGCCGAGAATGACCGCCTGAAGAGCGAACTCGAAAGCGCCCAGAAGCAAGTCGTCATGCTAAAAACTGACGCCACCCGTAAAGACCAGGAAATCGCCACCTTGCGCGGACAGTTGACCAGTCTTCAAGGTGAGCTTGCGACCTTGCGCAAGCAGAGCAGCACTTATCAGACCCAGGTCGCCGAACTGACCATCCAGCTCAAAGACCTGCAAGAAGCTCGTCCTGACATGACCCCAGAGCTGGCCTTGGAAAACACCACCCTGCGTGAGATCGTCATGCGCCAGCTGCGTAATCAATACCGCCAGCAGCAGGCCAAAGATTTGGTCATCGGCGAGCTGCAAAAGATGGAAGGCGTCTCCAAAAAGCTGCTGGAGCAGGTCGAGGAGCTGCGCAGCAACAAACTGACACTCACTTCGGATGAGGAGAAGCTATTTTCAGATCCCGCCCTGCGGGAAATGCTCGGCAATGATGGTATCCAGGGCACCCTCATCGCCCGAGTTTCCAAGCCTGACAAAGCCGCAGACACCA
>CANHTV010000297.1 GCA_947463285.1 Verrucomicrobiaceae bacterium
AAGAGGCTCATCATGAGGAAGCTGAGTTGGCCTTAGCTGCTGATTCGGAGAGCGAAATGCCAGTCGCCGCTGAAATGCGTGAAGCCGATTCAGAAACGCCCGCGTTGGCTTCTTGATCAGCTAATCTTTGTCTTTTAGTTGAGATCCCCCTTCATCATGAATCGCCGCCATTTTCTTGCTTCCTCTCTCGCCAGTGTTCTGGCTTCTGTTTCAGCTAAAGAAGGCCGCCCAGTGCGGCTGATTCTGCGCTCATCCTGGCAGACGGTTAATATTGGCGACATCGCTCACACGCCTGGTGTGCTGGCTTTGCTGGAGAAGCACCTGCCGGAAGTGTCGGTGTCACTTTGGCCCAGCAAGCTGGACAACGGCGTCGAAGAGATGCTGCTGAAGCGCTTTCCCAAGCTCACGATTGTCAGGGGTGAATCGCTCAAAAAAGCCTTCGAGGAAAATGACTTTCTGCTGCATGGCTCCGGGCCCTCACTGGTCGCGGAAAAGGATGTCATCAAATGGCATGAAGCCACCGGCAAACCCTACGGCGTCTATGGCATCACCTTTTCCTCGACCGGCCCCACGGCGACTCAGGCCAGCGGATCTGGCGTGATTTCAAAGACGATCCAGGTGCTGAGTGGGGCCAAGTTTGCCTTCTTCCGTGACTCCGTATCCATGGAACTCGCGAAGCAGAAAGGCTGCACCTGCCCGATCATGGAGTTTGGCCCCGATGGAGCCTTTGCCACGGATCTGCGCGACGATGAAAAGGCGCTCGTGTTTCTCAAAGAACACGGCTTGGAGGAAGGTAAGTTTCTCTGCTGCATCCCACGTCTTCGCTACACCCCGTATTGGACCATCCCGAGCAAAAAAGCCAAGATGGACGAGGTCAAACACGCGCGGAATGAAGCCATGAAGGAACATGATCACGCGCAGCTGCGGCAGGCGATCATTGAAGTCACGCGTCAGACAGACATGAAAGTGCTGATCTGCCCGGAAGATCAGACCCAGATGAAAGTCGGCAAGGAAGTGCTCTATGACCTGCTGCCCGAGGATGTGAAAGCCAAGGCTGTGTGGCGTCCGAATTACTGGCTCACCGGTGAAGCCCTCAGCACCTACGTGCGCAGCGCAGGCCTGTTTGGAAACGAAATGCACAGCCCCATCATGTGCATCGGCAACGGCATCCCGGCCATCGTTTGCCGCTGGGCTGAGCAGACCAGCAAAGGCACCATGTGGCGTGACATCGGTCTGAACGACTGGCTTTTTGATCTCGATAACGAAAGTGAACTGGCAGGCATCGTCCCAGCCGTGCTCGCCATCGCCAAAGATCCCACCGCAGCCAAAGCTAAGGCCGCCAAGGGCAGGGAAGTCGTCCTTCGTCGTCAGCACGATACCATGGAAATCGTCGGTCGGATGTGAACTGAAAGCTCAAATCACACAGTCTCTGCTGGTAGGCGATGGCTGGGTATTTTGCAGTAGCCTTGATTGCCAATCGACGCCTTTGAGTAAACCTCTGTCCCGCCGATAAAACCAAGTAGTCACGGCTGCCTGCCGTGCTCAGAATTTAAAGCGTATACTATTTCCCGCCGGTAGTTGGAAAGCCTGTTCTGCAGTTTATGATGTGTTGGAGTTTCGGGTTGCATGGCGCGCGCTCTGAGTGCTTGATCAGGGGCATGTCTTCTGTTTCCCATGTCACTCCTTTGATCCTTCCATCCCTGCTGGCGGCTAATTGGTCTCAGGTGGGAAATGAGGTGGCCCGGGCTGAGGCGGCCGGGGTGAAGTGGCTGCATTTGGATGTGATGGATGGGGCTTTCGTGGACAATATTTCCTTCGGGCCGCAGATGGTGCAGACGGTCCGAAAGACCACGGATATGTTTTTGGATGTTCACCTGATGATCCACCGCGCGGATCATTACCTGGAC
This sequence comes from Verrucomicrobiaceae bacterium, assembly GCA_947463285.1. Classification (GTDB taxonomy): domain Bacteria; phylum Verrucomicrobiota; class Verrucomicrobiia; order Verrucomicrobiales; family Verrucomicrobiaceae; genus Prosthecobacter. The sequence goes on from CANHTV010000297.1 coordinate 1,908, forward strand.
CGTTTTATCAAAGCCGGAGCGGACAACATCACCATCCATGTCGAGGCGCGCTACGACAGTTCCGTCACCGAGACGCTGAGGCGCATCCGGGCCGCAGGCAAACAATGCGGCATCGCTTTGCACCCCGATACGCCGTTTGAGGTGGCGCTGCCTTACGTTCATGACATTGATCTGCTACTGGTGATGACGGTGGTGCCAGGATTTGGCGGGCAGCCTTTCATGGAGAAAGAAACGATGCCGAAGCTGGCTGCGGCGCGGGATTATCGCGAGGCGCATGGGCTAAAGTATCATCTGGAGGTGGATGGTGGCATCTACACACACACGGCTCCGATCGCGAAGAAGCACGGGGCCAATCTGTTTGTCTGCGGCACGTCGTTTTTTGGTCAAGCTGATGCAGCTCAGGCCCACGCTGAGCTGGCCGCCGCTGTGGCTTAAATAGGGCAGGGAAGATCCCCCATACTCAATGTCTCATGAACCGTACGGAAGCCTGGATCGCACTGAATCTTATCCCGCAAATTGGGCCCGTACGTGTGCGCAAGCTGCTGCGTTTTTTTGAAACGCCCGAGCGCATATTGACGGCGAAAGTTGCGGAGATCCTTCAGGTGGACGGTTTTGGCCGGGCTCAGGCTGAGGCACTCGCGGCTTGGGAGACTGGGGTGGATCTTGCTTTGGAGCTGCAAAGGATCCAGAGCCGTGGCCTCACGATTCTGACTCAGGAGGATGATCTATATCCGCCGCTGCTTAAGACGATCCATGATCCGCCGCTGGTGCTATATGTCTGGGGTGAGCTGCAAAAGCGTGACCACCATGCCATCGGTGTTGTGGGCAGTCGTCATGCGACGATGTATGGCATGAATGCGGCGAAGAAGATGAGCTTTCAGATCGCCTATTCCGGTTACACGGTGATCAGCGGACTGGCTCGTGGCATTGATACCGCAGCGCATGAGGCGGCGCTGGCGGCGAAGGGCCGCACGGTGGCGGTTATTGGTTCAGGCCTCGGCAAACTTTATCCGCCTGAAAATATGGCGCTGGCTGAGCGCATCGCGGCGAATGGAGCGGTGATCAGTGAGTATCCGGTTGACCGGATCGCGGACAAACAAACCTTTCCGTATCGGAATCGCGTGGTGGCTGGATGGAGCAGCGGCCTGCTGGTGGTGGAGGCTCCGCTGCGCAGTGGCTCGCTGATCACGGCGCAGCAGGCGACGGAGCAGGGGCGCACGGTTTATGCCGTACCGGGGCCAATCGACAAACCGACTTCGGCAGGCTGCAATCGCTTGATCCAACAAGGCGCGAAGCTGGTGATGGATGGGGCTGATGTGCTGGATGATCTCACGGCTTTGTTTCCCACCGCGCCGCTGGCTCCCAAGGTGGAGTCTCCACGGCCTGTACAGTCTCTGACTCTGGATGAAGAGATCCTGTATCAGGCCATTGATGGCGAGGAGCGGCACATTGATGACCTAGCCTCACGCTGCGGGCTGACGCCAGCGACGATGAATGTGACGCTGATGCGGCTGGAAATGAAACGCTTGATCCGCGCTCTGCCTGGGCGGCGTTATGTGCGGCTGCTGTGAGCGGACTCTATCAAAAAAGGCCAAGTGGATCACACTTGGCCTTTTTTGTGGATGGTTCTAGACGGTTAGGCTGACTTTAAAAGGAAGTGCTCCAGGCTATCCACCAGGGCCTGCCAGCTGGCGTCGATGACGTTGGTGGAGACGCCGACGGTGCCCCAGGTGCGGTTACCATCACTGCTGACGATGAGCACGCGGGTCTTGGCGGCGGTGCCGCTGCCACTGTCGATGATGCGCACTTTGTAATCTTCCAGACGCACACGGGCGATCTGTGGGAAATGTGGCAGCAAGGCTTTGCGCAGGGCTTTATCGAGAGCATTCACGGGACCGTCACCTTCATCGACGGTGTATTCCGCGTTGCCATTGACCTGGATTTTGACCGTCGCCTCGGTGGTCTCGATGTGGGTGCTAGGATTATGGCGATGCGTGGTGTGATACTCGATGAGGTCAAAGGCCTTGGTCTCACGGCCCAGCTGACGACGGATCAGCAACTCAAAGCTGGCTTCAGCCGCCTCAAACTCGAAGCCTTCGCTCTCCAGGCGTTTCACCTCAGCCAAGATCTTTTGCACATCAGGTGAACCTTTGGCCAGAGGCAGCCCCATGGCCTCAGCTTTCACCAGGACATTCGACTGGCCGGACATGTCCGAGATGGTAATGATGCGCTCATTACCCACGAGTGATGGGTCCACATGCTCGTAGGTGCGTGCCAGTTTCTGTACAGCATGGACATGCAGCCCGCCTTTGTGCGTGAAGGCGGCGAGGCCGACATACGGGGCACGGATGTCGTGAGGGACGTTCGCAAGTTCATCTACAAAGTAGGCGAGTTCGCGGAGGCGCGTCAGGTCGAGACCGAGGTCGATGCCCATCTTCAGCTGAAGGGTGGGCATGATGGTGATGAGGTTGCAGTTCCCCACGCGTTCACCGTAGCCATTGATGGTGCCCTGCACTTGATTGGCCCCAGCGCGCACGGCGGCCAGCGCGTTGGCCACGCCGACACCACCGTCGTTGTGGGTGTGTATGCCGACAGGCTTGCCCAGATGGGCGATGACCTGACTTGTCACGTCTTCGATGAACTCGGGTAAAGCACCGCCATTGGTTTCGCAGAGCACGATGAGATCTGCGCCTGCATCGGAGGCTGCTTTGACGGTTTTGAGCGAGTATTCCGGGTCTTCTTTGAAGCTATCGAAGAAATGCTCGGCATCATAGAGCACCTCGCGGCCATGCTTTTTCAGGTAAGCCACGGTGTCGGAGATCATGGCCAGGTTTTCCTCCAGGCTGACCTGGAACACCTCAGTGACATGCAGCGGCCAAGTTTTACCGACGATGGTGACAGCGGGTGTTTGCGCATCCAGCAGCATCTGCACCTGTGGATCTTCTTCGACCTTAATGCGACCACGGCGGGTCATGCCAAAGGCAGTGATTTTAGCGTTTTTCCATGGACGCTTGGCGGCCTCCTGGAAAAAGGCGGCGTCCTTGGGGTTGGAGCCCGGCCAGCCGCCTTCTATGTAGTGAACACCGAAGTCATCAAGCCGCTCGGCGACGCGAATTTTATCCAAGGTGCTGAAGGAGATGCCGGTGCCCTGAGTGCCGTCGCGCAGGGTAGTGTCGTAGATCGTA
>CANHTV010000298.1 GCA_947463285.1 Verrucomicrobiaceae bacterium
ACGAAGCCTTCTCCGGCTTCGCCAAAGGCATTGCCAGGGACGACGGCGACGCTCTTCTTTTCGAGAAGACCGAAGGCGAACTCCTTGCTGGTGAGGCCGGTGCTGCGGATCTCGGGGAAGACGTAGAAGGCTCCTCCGGGATTGAAGCAGTGCAGGCCCATGCCGTTCAGGCGGCTGACGATGATGTTTCTGCGCATCTCGTAGCTCTGGCGCATTTCTTCATAGGCGCTGGAGCCCATTTTGAGGGCCTCGATGCCGGCGATCTGGCTCATGATGGGAGCGCAGAGCATGCAGTATTGGTGGACCTTCATCATGGCCTCACGCAGCGGGGCAGGGGCGCAGGCATAGCCGAGACGCCAGCCAGTCATGGCGAAGGCTTTGCTGAAGCCGTGCAGGAGCACGGTGCGCTCTCTCATGCCGGGGTATTCGACAATGCTTTTGTGCTGGCGTCCGTCGTAGAGCAGTTCGCAGTAGATCTCGTCGGTGAAGACAAACAAATCGTGCTTCACGGCGAGGGCGGCGATTTTTTCCAACTCCTCGGGCGGCATGATGCCGCCGGTGGGATTCGTGGGGAAGTTCAGCGCGATGATCTTGGTCTTCGGCGTGATGGCTTTCTCCACGTCGGCGGCCATGAGGGCGAAGTTATTTTCCTCACGCGTGTTCACCACAACAGGCACGCCGTAGGCCATCTTGATGCTCGGGCTGTAGCTGACGTAGCAGGGCTCGTGGTAAATGACTTCGTCGCCAGGATTCAAAACGGCGCGGAAGGCGATGTCGAGAGCCTCACTGACGCCGACGGTGACGAGGATCTCGGTCTTCGGGTCGTAGGTGACACGGAACTGCTTTTCCACGTATTCGCTGATGAGCACGCGGAGGGGCTCCAGGCCGAGGTTCGAAGTGTAGCTGGTCTGGCCTTTTTCCAGAGAGCGGATGACGGCCTCGCGGATCGGCCAGGGGGTGGATTTGTCGGGCTCACCGACGCCGAGGGAGATGACATCCGTGCGGCCAATGACGAGCTCGAAGAAGTCGCGAATGCCAGAGCGCGGGAGGTCGCGGATCTGGGTGCAAAGTTTATTGTGATAGTCCATGAGGTTGGGCAAAGACAGGGGTGACTCTGGACTTAGGGGCTGACCGGTAGGCGTTCTTCATCAGGCCCGGCATTGACGAGGAAACCGGATTGTTTGTAGGCCTTCAGCTGGAAGTGCGTGGCGGTGGAAAGCACGCCACCGAGGGTGCTGAGCTTTTCCGCGATGAAGTTGGCGACATCAAGGAGGTCCTTGCCTTCCACGAGGATGGCGAGGTCGTAGCCGCCGCTCATGAGGAAGCACTCGCGGACTTGGTCAAACTTGGCGATGCGCTTGGCCAGACGGTCAAAGCCACCTTCACGCTCAGGGGTGATGCGGACTTCCACGAGCGCGGTGACGCCTTTTTGGCCAGCTTTCTGGCGGTCCACCACGGCGTTGTAACCGAGGATCGTGCCATCCGCCTCCGCCGCCGCGATGCGATGACGTACTTCGTCTTCGGAAAGGCTGAGGATACCAGCCAGCTCGGCAGCCGAGCGGTTGGAGTTGATGGCGAGGAGTTGAATCAAGGGGTCCATGATGGAATGGCGATTTAAGCACGGTTCAAAGCGCACGCACGTTTTTGTTCATCGGATGCGGTGGTTGGAGGGTTGGAGGGTTGGAGGGTTGGAGGGTTCAGTTCGGTGGGGTCGTGAAGACCTTTTCCTCTCGGCTTGCTCATATCTCGGTCATGGGGTAAACATCGCGCCCCCTTTTTGCTCCTCCTCCATGCGCATTCTTCATCTTACGCCCGGCACTGGCAGCTTCCATTGCGGCAGCTGTCTTCGAGATCATGCTTTGATCCGGGCGCTGAGATCGCGGGGGCATGATGCGATGATGGCGCCGCTGTATTTGCCGTTGGTGACGGATCGCGAGAATGCCAATCCAGAAATCCCGGTGCAGGCGGGTGGGATTTCGTTGTATCTTCGGCAGAAGTTTCCCTTTCTCCGTTATGTGCCGCACTTTGCTTTGAATTGGGTGAATCGCCCGGCTCTTCTGCGCTGGGCAGGTGGACTGATCAGCATGACGAGCCCGCGTGACCTCGGTGAAATGACGCTCGGTGCGCTGCAAGGAGAGCAGGGGAATCAGTGGGCGGAATGGCAGCGCGTTTTGAAGTGGATCAAGACGGAAGTGAAGCCTGATGTGATCTCGCTCTCCAATGGTCTGCTGATCGGACTCTGTCCGGTGATCCAGCGTGACCTGGGCATCCCAGTGGTGGTTTCCCTGCAAGGTGAGGATTCGTTTTTAGACACTCTGGTGGAGCCCTACTGCGAGCAGGCCTGGGCCGCGATGCGGGAGAATGCGCAGCATGTGACCCAGTTCGTCGCGGCCAGTCAGTATTACGCGGACACCATGGCCTCGCGTCTGGCAGTGCCGAAGGAAAAGGTGAGCGTGGTTTTCAACGGGTTGGAGCTCACCGCCTTTGCCGCTGCGAAACCGGACCCAAACTGGCCGACGATCGGATACTTTGCCCGCATGATCCATGGCAAGGGCCTGACGACGCTGGTGGATGCGTTTATCGAGCTGGTGCAGCGCGGCACAGTGCCAAGGGTGAAGCTAAAAATCGGTGGTGCCAAGACGGCTGGTGATGAGAAATACCTGGCCGGATTACGCGCCAAGCTGAAGGAAGCCGGCTGTGCTCAGCGCGTGGAGTGGCAGCCGAATGTGTCCTTTAATGAAAAGGTGAAGTTCTTCCGTGACCTGACGGTTTTTTCCGTGCCGGCGACTTATGGCGAGGCGTTTGGGCTTTACATTTTGGAGTCGATCGCCAGCGGCGTGCCGGTGGTGCAGCCGCGCCATGGAGCCTTTCCTGAGCTGATCGAGGTGACTCAGGGCGGCGTGCTTTGTGAGCCCGATGAGGTGAAATCACTGGCCGATGCCCTGGAGGCGACTTTGATGGACGGCCAGCAGCGGGAGAAGCTGATCCATCAAGGCATGGCGCGCGTGCGCAGTGAGTTCAGTGCCGTGAAAATGGCTGAAAATTTTGAAGCCGTGTTGCTCGCCGCCCTTGAGGCATGAAGATTGCTAACAAGCGTGTTATTCTAGAGTCCTGAAAAATCCTTTCTCATGTCTGAGCCCATCTACGTCATCGGTCATCGCAATCCAGACACGGACGCCATCTGCGCGGCCATCGGCTACGCGGCCTATCTGCGGCAGGTGCGCTCGGATGAAGTCATCGCGGCCTGCTGCGGTGAGATCAATGCGCGTACCAACTGGGTGCTGAAGCTGGCCGGCGTGGAGGCTCCGAAGCTGCTGCTGGATGTGCGTCCGACGGCTGCCATCGTCTGCCGGCGTGAGGTTTTGACGGCCTCACCCCATGAAACTTTCCTCTCTGTTTATCGGAAAATGATGGAGCATAATTTCCGCTCCATCCCTGTCGTGGATGAGCAGCGCTGCCTGCTGGGAATGCCGACCATTCAGGAGATGGCGCAGCTTTTCCTGCCAAGTGAGGCGACGCATGGCGCGGCTAATCGACAGGTCAGCACGAGCGTGCACAACATGAATGCGGCCATGGGTGGCAAGCTCATCGGGGCCATGGAAAATGTGCAAAAGGTGGAGGATCTGGTGCTCGTGGTGGCCGCCTCCAGTGTGGAAACATCGAGGGATCGCGCCCAGCAGTTCCCGCCAAATCAGGTCGTGCTCGTCACGGGTGATCGCCCGGAGATCCATGCTTTGGCGATGGAGCTCGGCGTCCGTTGTCTCGTCGTCACGGGTGGTTTCATACCGTGGGAAAGCCTTCTGGGCCAAGCTCGTGAAAAAGGTGTGAGCGTGATCTCCGCTCCACATGACACGGCCAGTGCCTCGCAGTTGATTCGTTTCTCCAGGCCCATTGCTGAGGCTTTGGTGCATGATTTTCACAGCTTCACCTCCCGCACACCGCTGCGTGAAATCATCCACGCCGTGCAGGATTCCAGCCAGCCGCTGTTCCCCGTCATTGATGAAGAAACGCGGCAGCTCGCGGGTGTGTTTTCCAAGTCTGACCTCGTGGAGGTGCCGCGCACGAAGCTGGTGCTGGTGGATCATAATGAATTTTCCCAGGCCGTGGCAGGTGCCGATGAGGCGGAGATCGTGGAGGTGATCGACCATCATCGCCTCAGTGGTAATCTGCGCACCAAGGAGCCTGTGCGCTTCATCAATGAGCCTGTGGGCAGCACGAGCACCATTGTCGGGGTCATGTTTCGCATGAGAGGCCTGACGCCGGATAAAGCCACGGCCATCTGCCTCTGTGCCGGTTTGATTTCAGACACGCTGAATCTCACCAGCCCGACGTCCACCAGCACGGACCGTGAGATCCTCGAATGGCTGGCAAAGGTGGCCGACATCGATGCAGCCCAGTTTGTGAAGGATTTCTTTGCTGCGGGATCGCTGCTGCGTGAGGCCACTCCGGCACGTGCCATTGAGGGAGATCGCAAGGTCTTTGAGGAAAACGGCTGGCGTATCAGCATCAGTCAGATCGAGGAGATGGGGCTGGAAGAGTTTTGGAAGAAACAGGCGGATCTGCACTCGGCCCTTGTCGCGCTATGTCAGGCTCACAGCCTGCATTTTGCCTGCCTCATGGTCACAGACATCACCGCGCATCACAGTGTACTGCTCGTTGCGGGAGATAAGCGCGTGGAGACGGCCATTGATGTGGATTACCATGAGCGCAGTCCGCAGGTCTATGAAATGCCGGGCGTGGTAAGCCGCAAAAAGCAGCTTTTCCCTTATCTCAGCAATCTGGTCAGCAAGCTTACGCCTCCGTGATCGTGAAAATCGGAGGTTGCTTTCAGTGGGGCAACCAGCTTTGAATCTCCGCATGGATTCCTCTTCTGAAGTCACGCTGGATACACCGATCATCTGCCGGGTCACGCCTTGGTATTTCCGCCGCATGTGCATGATGGCCGGGATGCTGGTGGTCTTTGGGCTGTACTTTTTGTATGATGGCAAATATGGTTATCCCAAAGCGAACACGATTGCTGACAAACAGGTCTGGTTTGAGGAAGTTGTCCTGAAAACCTTTGATCAAGCCAAGGCTGCCGGCAGCCTGGAGC
>CANHTV010000299.1 GCA_947463285.1 Verrucomicrobiaceae bacterium
GTGAAGGCGTTGCGGCGAGCGTTGGCATCGCCCTCGGTGTTTTTAACGATGGCGATGAGTTCGTCGGAGGCGCGTCCGCTGCCGAAGATGAGGGAGAGCTGGCTCATGAGCGAGCGGAGTGATGGAGTGATGGGGCTTTGGAGTGATGGAGTATTGGAGTTTTGGGGGGCTGGGATTTCAGCAATCCATTTCTCCAATGCTCCATCATTCCATCCCACTGGTTTTTTGGCGGTGCTGAAGCCTTCGAGCCCGGCGGCCATGCCGGCGAGGATGTCTTCGCGGACAGCGGCATCCTTCGTCATCAAGGCCACGAGCGCATCCACAGCGACGGGCTGCTTCTCGATGTCCTCGGCGATGCGACGGGCGACGAGTCGGCGCACGGTGGGGATTTTTGTTTTTGCGATGAACTCCACGCCCTTTATCGGGTCCGCCGCGACGGCGGGCTCGATGCCATACCAGATCATGAGCGGCTGCTGCCGGTCATTCGCGTCTTCCTCATGCTGCGCCAACGCCGTGGCGATGGGCCAGCGGGCTTCAAGCGGTAGCCGCTGCAACGCGGAGGCGAGGTGGAGGCGGTGAAGGCCATCGCCATCAACTCGTGCCCACGTTTCAAGTCGAGCGAGCATTCTTTGTTCGAATTGCCCGGCATTGGGAAATGATTCGTCTGTGTAGAGATCAGGTTGTGGCAGCGTGGTCCACAATTCATTGATGACTCTGCGCTGCATTTGATCAGGCACGAAGTTTTCCAAGCGCTCCCCCAACCCTGCCAAGCTTACGTGTTTCATCCCGCTTGTTGTCTCTAGACGCAATTGCCGTCCCATTCGAGACCACCAATTGTTGTTCTTGTGCTCTTGCTCTAATTTCCAAGCATCATCCTTATCCAGCTTTGCCAAATCGAACGGCTCCGCCTTCTTCGTCTCCCCATACACGATCTTGTAAATCCGCCCGCTTGTCCGATGCACGCCGTCGTTATCGTGGCATTCGCCGGTGTCGGACCAGTCGGCGACGAAGACGTTGCCATCAGGGCCGGTGAGAAGGTCGATGCCGCGGAACCACTTGTCTTTGGTCTTCATGAAGTCGGGCGCGTGTTTGCCGGTGTAGCCGCAGCCTTCGCGGACGAGCTTGTCCATGTTGATGCGGTTGCCGTGCAGGTTGCAGGTGAGCATGGCACCGTGGTATTCCTTCGGCCAGGTGCCGCCCTGATAGATCAACATGCCAACGTGGGCATGGCCGCCGCCGAGTTCGAGGGTTTTGTTGCTGATGCCGGTGCGGATGTCGCTCCATTTTTCGGAGCCGGTGTCCCAATGAAAGTGGTCGGCGGTCTGCTCGATGACCTCATACACATAGGGGTTCAGATGGGTGCCAAACATACGGCGGAAATACGCGCCGGGGATGACGTGCCAGAGGTGGCCGATGACGGTGTTGATCATGAACAGTTCGCCCTCGGCATTCCAATCATGCCCCCAGGAGTTCGTGCCGCCATGGGCGACGGCTTCCAGTACTTTGCGCGTGGGGTGGAAGCGCCAGATGGCGCAGTTAAACTTCACCCGTTTGTCCGCAGGGGTGCCGGGAGCGCCGACGCTGGAGGTATCCGTGATGCCATGGCGGCCATAGAGCCAGCCATCGGGGCCCCAGCGCAGGCCGTTGACGATGTTGTGGCCGATGGTCTTGGTGTTGAATCCATCGAGCAGGATCTCGGGCTCGCCATCGGGCACGTCGTCGCCATTTTTATCGGCGATGAAGCTCAGTGTGCCGTTGTGCAAAATCCACGCGCCGCCGTAACCGATCTCGACGCTGGTAAGGTAGCTGCCCTGATCCCAGAAGACCTTGCGCCCGTCGTGCTTCCCGTCGCCATCCTTGTCTTCGAGGATGATGATCCGATCCCGAAGCTTTGTGTCCCAGCGCGCGGGGTTTTCCGCATAGGTATAGTTTTCCGCCACCCAGAGCCGCCCCTTCGCATCCCAAGCCATGGCGATGGGCTGCTGCACATCCGGCTCCGCCGCGAAGACCTGGCATTTAAACCCCGGCGGCAGCTCCATCGTCCGTGCGACCTCCTCAGCCGGCATGGGGGAGCCTTTTTCGGAATTGAAGGGAGCGGGGAAATCAGCCGCGAAGAGGCTGGCGGTGAGAAAAGAGAGGGCGGCGAGGTTGCGGAGCATAAAAATAACGAATGAGTAAATCCGAATGACGAAAGAATGACGTGGATCGAGTGACGAAAACAAACGCTGGTAGGAGAAACAAGCCTTCGAATTTCGTGCTTCGGGCTTATTTCTTCTTTCGGGCTTCGGCATTCGTCATTCTTTTCTCCTTTAGCCGCGTTTGCGCTCCAGGAGATTCATCATGAGGTAGGAAAGAATGATGGACATCTCCTCGGCATCGCTGGCGTCGCTGAGTTTTTCCAGCTTGAAGCGACCTTCAAAAAACGCGGCTTTTTTGGTTAGGCGCATGACAGCGGTGCCATCTGGTCGGCAGGCGACGTAGCGTGGATGAAACAGATACGAAGAGAGAAAGCCGATGAGGGGGATCTCGCCGATGAAGCCGTCAAAGAGCTTTGCGAAGGGGTTTTCCTCACGAATGCTGAAGGCTGGCGTCGTGGAATTGGGGCCAAAGACATCGTAGTGCGCGCTCCAGAGCGATCTCATGCCGCGACGTCCGACGGCTCCGAGTTCATTGCCGGCGGCATCGCGGAAGGTGTAGCGAGCGGACCAGTCCAGGATGCGGTCCGCGCCGATGGTGCAGATGAGCTGGTTGCGGTTGTCGTTGGTGTGGACTTCCACTTTCTCACGCAGACGGAAGAGCTTTTGCTTCACATAACAGACCGGCTGCCCGGCGGCATCTTGGACATAGATCTGAGGCGACAGGGCGAGCAGCTTGAAGCGGAATGAGAGCGGGTAATTCATAATGAGATCGTGATGATGAACGATTTCCCGCCTCTGATACACAAAATTTCCGCCACCTGGCGTTAAGCGGGTGAATTTCCCACGCCCCATGGCTGACACCACCTTCGATTGGAAAAAGTGCTACGACCAGATTTCGCCGAATCTGGTGCTCTATGCACGCCAGCTCACGCCGAGCGCGGCGGACGCAGAAGATGTGGTGCAGATGGCTTTTGTGCGCTGGTGGCGGCGTTTCCCCGATGGCGATACGGAAAACATCCCGCTGCTCTACGCCGCCGTGCGCACCATCGCTCTTGATTTGCGCCGCAGCGACACTCGCCGTGCCAAACGCGAGGCCGGTGCGGAGATCGCGCTACCCAATGGGGATGCGCCGATGTTTGATCCGCTACCTGAGAAAAAGGAGGCTGCGGAAATCGTCACGCTGGCTTTGTCAAAGCTGCCGGAGGATCAACGCGAAGTCGTGACACTCAAGCTGTGGGGCGGACTGACGTTTCAAGAGATCGCCACAGCCATGGGCATCTCCATCAACACCGTGGCTGGCCGCTACCGTTACGCGCTGGGTGCGCTGCAAAAACAACTGGCTCCGCTGAAGGAAGATCTCATCGGCGAAACCACGACGATGCCGGTCAACGTGCTCCATTTTAACCCTGCCCAGGAGGCCCTGACATGAACGAAAACGAACTCGAAACCCTGTTGCAATCTTTGACTCCCGCCTGCCCGAGCGCTGCGCTGGCCAAGCGTGTGGATGATGAACTGAAATCAGACCTGAGCTGGGCGCGCACGTCTCGTGGGCGTGTGCCGACATGGCTTTCGCCGGTGCTGTGGGCCTCCATGGGTGCGGCTGCGGCAGTGCTGGTGATGAGCGGGTTGCATGAGCCAGAGTCAATGCCGCCACAGGTTTCCCAGATGACCTCCATCATGCCTGTGAGCACCATTCGTGAGGTCATGAATGCGGAAAATCAAGGCATCCAGTATAACGCGACCTCACGCCTGCCTGAGCAGCACATGAAGATCGTCTCCATGGAGCGGCACGCCTGGATTGATCCGCGCGACGGTGCTCAGATCACTGTCGAGATGCCGCGTGAGGACAGCGTCGTGCTGCCAGTTTCATTTCAATAAGCCAACCCCACCCGATTATGAAGAAAACACCTCTGTCACTGCTCCTGCTGCTCGCTTTAAATTTGCCTGCAAAAGCGCAGGAAACTCCACCGCCTCGCGATGAAGCCAACCGCCCCGAAGCACCCAGCGAGCAGCGAGGTCGAGAGACCCGAGCTGCCGAGAAAAAGCCGTTGTCGTATCTCGGCATCCTGACCTCACCCGTTAGCCAGGAGTTGCGCACCCAGCTGACTTTACAGGAAGGCTTCGGGCTGCAAGTGCAGGAGGTCATGCCTGATTCACCAGCCAAGGAAGCCGGGCTGAAAGCGCATGATGTGTTGACGAAGTTTGAAGACCAAAAGCTCGTCAACATGGAGCAGCTCCAGGTGCTCGTCAGATCCAAGAAAAAGGATGATCAAGTGCTGCTGACCGTCATCTCAGGCGGGCAGCCAAAGGACGTCACGGTGAAGATCGGCGAGCGCATGGTCGAGATCGACCCCGAGCGCCCTAGGTCTTTCATGCCCGGTTTTGACGGACGTCGCCCGATGGGTGACATGAAGGACTGGCACGAGCAGTCTGAGGACTTCCAGCGTCGTCTGCGTGAATATCAGGACCGCGTGCAGGATTGGAATCGCTCAGGTCATCGTGGCCAAGTTCCACCACCGCCCATGTTCACACCGCCCAGCCGCCGCGACGATGACCGCCGCGAGGAACCACGCGGTCCGCGTGATGACAAAACCCCAGATCGCCGTGCCCCGATGCCTGAAACGCCCAGAGGCGAAACGCACCGTTTTGAGCGCCAAGAGCGGCATGAAGCCGCGAACATCACCCGCAGCGACGAGACTGGTATCTACAGCCTGCGCCGCGAAGACGGACGCGCCGTATTCACCGTCAAACCCAAGGACGGCGAGGAGAAAACCTGGCCCGTGAACAACGACGAGGAACGCGCTGCCGTGCCCGAACCCTATCGCACCAAGCTCAAAGAGATGGACGAGATCCGTAGCAACATTCGCCGTGATGAGGAACAGCCCGCGCGTGAAAAATCCCGCGATGAGCCAGCGCCACGTCCCGAAGGCCTGTGATGGAGAAAC
>CANHTV010000300.1 GCA_947463285.1 Verrucomicrobiaceae bacterium
CGTTGATAGCCAGCATCACGGACCTGCTCGGCTGCGTGGTAAAGATCGGCAACGCTGTCAAATTCAGCGAGGAAGCCATGAACTCGTTTAAGGGTAGTGCTCACAGAAAAGTCGTGGTTGGAGAGTTATGCGAGGGCCTTGGGGACATGACGGTCAGGGTAGGCCATGAGATCTTCCTCTTGGATACCATCTTTTCCGTTATCGTGGTTGTGTGGGTTGGACTGCGGAAGCACACCCTTCACCTCACCAATGGCGATGACAGGCAGGAAACGCAGGAACAGAAGGAACAAAACCATGAAGAAACCGAAGGTGCCGAGGAAAGTGACCTTATCCACCCAGGTGGCCTCATAGGTGCGCCATGAACCGGGTGTCAGATGGCGTTCGAGGGTGGTGGCAATGATGACGTAACGCTCAAACCACATGCCCATGTTCACGCACATGCAGACAAACATCACCACGAGCATGTTGTGACGGAAGGGACGATACCAGAACAACTGCGGAGCAAAAACGTTGAAGCCAAACATGAAGTAATAGGCCCAAGTAGAAGGACCGTAGAGACCACGAAGCTGGAAAGTCTGAAGCTCGAATTTATTGGCACTGTAGTAAGCCATGAAGAACTCCATGCAGTAGGCATAACCCACAATCGTTCCCGTCAGGAGAATGATCTTGGCCATGTTATCGATGTGCTTTGGCGTGATGAGATCGCCAAGACCATAGATCTTGCTGACCGGGATCATGAGCGTCAGCACCATGGCAAAGCCACCGAAGATAGCACCAGCGACGAAGTAGGGAGGGAAAATGGTGGTGTGCCAGCCTGGAACCACCGAAGTCGCAAAGTCGAAGGACACGACCGAATGCACGGAAAGCACGAGGGGGGTGGAAAGAGCTGCCAACAGCATGTAGGCGGTCTCATAGTGGCTCCAATGACGATTGGCACCACGCCAGCCAAGGGAAAAGATACCGTAGAGCGTCTTACGAAGACCTGGTTTGCAGCGATCACGCAGAGTGGCAAGATCAGGAACAAGACCGAGAAACCAAAACACTGCGGAGACAGAGAAGTAAGTCGAGACCGCGAACACGTCCCAAAGCAGAGGAGATTTAAAGTTCTGCCAAATGGCATTCGCATTTGGAATCGGGGCGAGGAACCAAACCATCCAGACGCGTCCAACGTGGAAAGCAGGGAATAGACCTGCGCACATCACGGCGAAAATGGTCATAGCCTCAGCCGCACGATTCACAGACGTGCGCCATTTTTGGCGTGTCAGGAAAAGAATGGCGGAAATGAGGGTGCCCGCGTGACCGATACCGATCCAGAACACGAAATTGGTGATGTCCCAAGCCCAAGCGACTGGCTGTTTCTGACCCCAAACGCCGACGCCAGTGCTGATCAGATAAACAAAACAAAACACCATCACGGCCGTCAGGACGAGAGATGGCACCATGAGAATCCACCAAAGGAGTGGCTGCTTGTTCTCAACAATCCCGCAAACGCGGTTGGTGATCCATGAATAGGAGCGATTGTTTAGAACGAGGGGCTCACGGTCCAAGATGCGTGGGGCACCTGTGTAAGCCTGATCGTGTGTGGAGGTGGCTGCTTCAGACATTTCAGCGATGGAGAGGTGTGGGGGAAGATGACGAATGAAAGGAACCATAGGACTCAACCCAAGCGGTCAAAGCTGTGTGAATCACAAGCGTTGAAGTGGTTGAGGCCAGAGGAGGGATCATGCAGTGAATCAATTCGACATTCAGACTTCAGGATTAAATCTGGTGAGCACTCCAAGCAGCGATCTTATCGGCACCTGGCATGGCTGGATTAGGATTACGCAAACGTGCGAGGTAGCTCGTGCGCGGAGTTGTGCCGATATATTTGAGCAGTTCGTAATTACGTGGTGAAGCTTTAGCTTTCACGACGCTGCTCTTAGGATCGGCCAAGTCACCGAAGACGATGGCTTCAGCTGGGCAAGCCTGCTGACAAGCTGTCTTAATGCTGTCTGTCGGAACTCGGAAGTTCTTGGAGTCGCGTTGCTTTTGCTTCTGGAGGATCTTCCCTGCTTCGAGGCGCTGCACACAGTAGGTGCATTTCTCGATGACACCACGCATTCGCACGGTGACGTTAGGGTTCTTCTGAAGCTGGACTGATTCACGGACGCCGGTCTTTTCTGGTGTGGAAAGAGGCCCGAGGTAAAGCTCGTCCAGGGGACGCTTGTTGTAGTCAAACCAGTTGAAGCGACGAGCGGTGTAAGGACAGTTGTTCGCGCAATAGCGAGTGCCGATGCAGCGATTATAGGCCATCGCATTGAGACCTTCGTTGGTGTGGACCGTGGCATTGACCGGGCAGACAGTTTCACAGGGAGCGGACTCACATTGCTGACAGGCCACAGGTTGGTGAACCATCTCAGCGTTTTCGAGCTGCTCTGGCGTCGGATCAATATCGACATCATCAGACTTAGCCTTGCCTTCACCCCATTCGTTGGTGGCAAAGTAACGATCCATACGGATCCACTGCATCAAGCGGCCTTTGACCACTTGATCTTTACCGACCACAGGGATGTTGTTTTCGCTTTGGCAGGCGACGATACATGCGGTGCAACCCAAGCACTTGCTCAAGTCGATCGACATGCCCCACTGATGCTTGGTCTTGTAGTCAAAACCTTCATCCGACGGGTCATTGTAATCTTTCTTCTCACCGACCTGGCCTTTGTAAAAGGAAATGTTCTCAGGAATGTGGGAATCCATGCCGGTCTTCACAGCGAAGTCTGGCGTTTTGTTGAAGGTCTCCAGGGTCGCCTCACGGTAAAGCGCGCGGCCTTCCATGGTGTTGTGGTCCTGTGTGATCGCCAACTCATAGGTGCCAGAAAGCACTTCGAGCTTGGCACCCGTCAGAACAAAATCAGAGGCTGATTTACGCAGCGGATAGGCATCAAATCCACGTCCTTTGCCTTCGGTATCAGAGCCGACGAATCCGAGATCCTTCTGGCCGTAACCCAATGGAATGGTGATGGAATTCTGAACATGACCAGGAGCTTCAATCGCAGGTAATGTGAGGCTTTGATCACCTACAGTCACCTTGACCATCTGACCATTTTTCAGGCCTAGGCCACGGAAGGTGACACTGCCAATCCAAGCCGCATTATCCCAAGTGAGCTTCGTGATCGGATCAGGCGCTTCCTGAAGCCAGGCATTGTTGATGTAACGACCATCAAACACACCTGCGTCAGGGGTCAAAACCACTTCAAGCGACTCTGCTGTAGGAGCAGCCGCAGGCTTGGCTTTTGAAATCAACCCAGCTACAGCGCCAGCGTTCACCACACCAGAGGCTTTGACATAGCTGGAGCCTTGGAGGAATCCGTCACGCAGGGTGAGATTCCATTTCACTTCATTAAGACCACCTGCAACGACTGCGAAGGTATCACGAACAGCGAGATATGACGGATCAGCAGGAGCTGGTGTCGGTGCGTCAGCTTTAGGCGCTTCCGCAGGTCCAAGTTTCTTGCGTCCAAGAAGAGCCAGCAGCAGTTCGATTTCACTGGCTCCATCATACAGAGCCTGAATCATTGGCTGAACGACTGAATAACAACCGTCGGCAGCGCGGACATCTCCCCAAGATTCGAGGTAGTTGGCGGCTGGAATGTGGAGCTGGGCGGCCTTTGCTGTCGCATTTGGCAGCATTCCCTGATGAACCACAGCCACTGATTTGGCTTTGATCGCAGCAGCCACAGAGGCTGGCGCATCATACAGAAGATTGGAAGGGGTCAGAGAGACGAGTGTCTTCACTGTGCCTGATGCCAGAGCGGCTTCAAGTTCGGCTGCATTTCCGAGAACTGCCTCAGGGCCGCCCTGAATCAATTCGATGGTCGAACCATATGCGCCAAGAACATTGTTGATCGCAGCGACCAAGGCATGAACATCAGCACCATAGCGTGAACCCGCGACGACGACGGCTTGGCCTTTGTGGTCGATGAGGTCACGAATGGCAGGAGCGAGCCATTCCTTGAGCTGTGCAGGAGCGCCAGCAGCGAGAGCGGAAGCTTCTTTGATTTCAAGAGCTTCGGCGATGACTGCCGCTGCGACAGGGATCAGGCTTGCAGCCAAGGGCTTGCGGTGATCAGCCATACCGCCAGTCACAGTGTAGCGATTTTCCAGCGCGTAGAGTCGGTTCATTTCACCACCAGGAGCATCTTTGCTACGCTGTTTGGTGAAGTGCTTGATCGGTTCGCCTGCGAGAGGATCGAGACCCAGAAAGTCACAGTCCAAGGACAAAACGCGAAGTGCTTTGCTCAGGCGAACAAACGTCTTCACATCAGCTCCGAGCACTTCTTTATGAGCCTGCTTTTGACCTTCGTTGCCTATAGCTTCATAGGCAAAAAGTTTGGCTTGTGGATAGGCTGCCTTCACGTCACCCAGAAGGCGATGCAGTGTTGGTGACGTGGAGTTACCGACGACGACGGCCAGGGAGGCACCAGCGTCCTTCTTGGCTGCGGCAACAAGAGCTTCGAGCTCCTTGTTTGCATCTGCCCATGAAGCTTTTTTGCCAGCTTTCAAAGGAACTTGGGAGCGCTCAGGATCATAGAGATCAAGAACAGAAGCCTGAGCGAAAGCGTCCAAACCGCCACCAAGCGGGTGCAGCGTGTTACCTGAAAGATGAGTAGGACGGCCTTCATGGGTGGTGACCACCACGGGTACAGCACCAGTAGCTGTCGGCATGGCCGAGGCGTAAAGCAGTGGCTTGCCTGGGATGATCCACTCCACGTGCTGCGTGTAAGGCAAAATGTTGGTCAGCGGGCGACGGCAGGCGGCGAGGCCCATCATGCCAGCCGAGGCTCCCATGAGCTTCAAAAAGTCACGGCGTGAGTTTTCGCGCTCACCTTCATCAAGGGTATCACCCGCGGGAAATTCCACGCCGAGGGTGTTGAGGAATTCCGAACGGCGCTCGAGCTCAGCGGTGCTGCGCCAAAAGCGCTTACCAGTCTTGGGCTCCTTAGGATGCTGCCAAATGCGTTTCATGTCGGGTAATAAAAGGGGGGCGCAGGTTTAGCGATGGCAGGCGGTGCAAGAATCCGGCGGCTGCA
>CANHTV010000301.1 GCA_947463285.1 Verrucomicrobiaceae bacterium
GCCTTTGCGCATGTCGCAAGGCTCCAGCGCCACGAACACTTTTAAACTGCCGGTGAAGCTCAGCATGGCGAAGATCAGGCGAGGGATTCGATCAGCCGAGCAGCCAACACAGCTTGCCATTCATCGGTCACCTCCACGGTCGCACCACCAGGCAGGCGCACGAGCAAAGCGCAAGACGCAGGAGCAGGAGCAGCCACCTGCACGAAGCGAGTTGGCGGAGGGCTCGCAGCCTTGGACGAGCCGCGCTTTTGGGTCAGCCCACAGCCGTGCAGCCAGTTCCAAAACGTATTGGGGGCGATACCAGCCATTTTGGCGAAAGCGGAGGCAGAAAGCCCGCTGCGCCGATACTCGGCGACGGCTTCCGCCCGCGCCTCAGCCGTGCTGCGCACACGACCGCGTGCGTCCCGTTTCAAAATCGTGAGTTGGTTGTCCATAACGTGGGACATCCCTGACTCCCCACGTGCCCCGTTCCAAGCTCGATCCCATGGTCGTTACCGTGACGGTTACTCTTCAGTATCATTGATGCCGTCCAGATCAGCGTCATTGTTGAGGGGATCTTCAGGGTAAATATCGACGTGATTTTTCAGTTCATCCCCGTCATAATCAGAGTACGTGGCCCCAGAAAAAGCGGGCAGGCCATCAGGGTAAGTGACCTGATAGCTCCCATAAAATTCATCATGATCACTGACAAAATTGCCATCCGTGTCCCACTGCACCAGCGAAAACCCCCTACTCTGACCGATATTGGCGAGGTGGATTTCATCTCCATCTTTGAGACCATCACCATCTGTATCATAGACAAAGGGATTGGAGCTCCAGGTCAGCTCTTCCTCGTTCGTTGCCCCATCGCCATCAATATCTGCATTGATGGCATCCAAATCAGTCAGACTGTAAGTCGTCCCAGAACTGAGATCAGTCCATGTATCTGAATTACCGTCTGAATCGGAGTCTGCCCACTGCGGATAAGAAGGCATTGGTGACAAGGCCAATTGAGCGATCAGCAAGCTATGCAGCCACCAAGCATGACGGCTAAATTTCCGGAACCCATTTAATGAGCTGTGAGCATTCAGCTGTGCTACTGGGGTTGAAGTCATAACGTTAATTTTCGAGTTATAATTTTTCCAACAATTACCTCAGCATAAACATCTTGGGACATTCGAGACTTTTTGCAGTTTATAAATTTACCAGCTTAATGATGGTTTTTTCTAGAGCACAGCGGCCATCTGCATGTAGATCATCCGACTCCCCGCATGACCTCTTCGTTACTTCGTACTCTGCTCATCATGGGTCTAATGACCTCTTTCTGCCCAGCGCAGGATACTGATCTCAAAGGCACGCTTGATGCCGCCTATTCACGCTGGCGCAGAGCCGTGGAGAGCCAGGACGCGAAAGCCTGGGCTGCCTCCATCAGCATGTATCGGCAGGTCGTGACACGGAACCACATTGTCAGCCAAGGGCTCCCCTTCCCCAAGGCCGTTTTTGAAATACCGCTAAACCCGGCGGACACCTCAAAACTACGCCTACTGGAAGCTCAGGCGGTGGGAGACACAGCTCACCTTTTGTTTTTCGGTAAGGCAGACATCGGCGGTGATCCTGATCAAATCCCGGACAATCTTTTCATGGTGAAATTCCTCCGCGAAAACGGCATCTGGAAATTCGACAGCAACAAGCTCATCCATCTTCGCACCCAGCCCGAGCTGCGCGCCAAATTGCAGCAGGGAGAGAAGCCTGATTTCCTGGATGAACCTGAATTCACACCGCCCGGCAAAGGCCCAGCTGTGCCCGCCGTCTGCCCGGTGCCAGATCATGTGACGGGCTGCACACTTCAGTCGCTCGGCTTTGAAACCGATCTCAAAATCAACGGCTACGACTACTTTGCCGAAGATCGCTCCATCAAATTCTTCGTCATCGGCGGCCTGAAAAATGGTGCAAATGAGCTCACTCTCACGATCAAACCCGCCGATGTGCCAGCTGAAGCTGAGCGGCTCGTGACGGTGGATCTTTTTATCCAACCAGACAAAGTGGGAGCCAAAGGCGTGCGTGTTTTTCACTACGAAAACAAAGATCCCAAATTCTCCGGCACGGTGAAGCTTCCTTTCACCATTGATGCCGAAGTATTGGCCAAAGGACGCTGATGCCTGCTTTGATGCTCCCCTTTCCCATTCGGCTCCGCTCTTGCGCATGAAGATGATTGCGCGAAACTGCCCGGTGCAAGAAACCGATACCGCCAAACCCTCCGCGCGCTTTGAAGATCTGCGCGGCATTCTTCGCTACGTGCCGCAGTTCAGGCAGCGCGTGTTCGTGATTGCCATTGATGGAGCGCTGCTTCACCAACCAGGCTTTCCCAGTCTACTTCAGGACGTGGCGGTTCTACAATCGCTGAACATCGAAGTCGTTCTCGTCTTTGGTGCCCGCTCCCAAATTCGTATCCTTGCCGAAAAACGTGGTCTGACTTTAAGCAGTGATGATGGCATGGGCCGCACGGATCTACCGACTTTGGAGGTCGCCATCGAAGCCATCACGCGCCAGTCCAGCGAGCTGATGGCTGATCTCACAGCCCTAGAGCTGCCCGTGGTGATTTCCAACGCGCTCGCCGTCCATCCCGCAGGTGTGATTGATGGCACGGACCTTGAATTCACCGGACGTATCGAGCGTGTCGATGCCGAAACCCTGGGCGTGCTTTTAAAGGCTGATATCATCCCTGTGCTGCAACCGCTGGGGTATGACAGCCGTGGCACGACCCTGCGTCTTAATTCTGATGCCGTGGCAGTGGAGGTGGCGATGGCACTGCACGCGGCGAAGGTCATTTTCGTCTCTGAAGCCGGTCTCACCAATCCCGATGGCAGCCGCCTTGCCCAGCTCTCCGTGGCAGATGCCCGGGAGATGTATCGGAGCAAGGATGCCCGGCATGACGTCAATCTGCTCTCAAAACTGCGCTACGGTGCGCTGGCCTGCCAGGAAGGTGTGCCGCGAGTCCACATTGTCGATGGCTCGCAGGATGAGGCCCTGCTGGCTGAGCTTTTCAGCAATGAAGGTGTCGGCACCATGATCCATGCCGACGAGTATCAGCAGATCCGCAAAGCCCTTTCCTCTGATGTCCCGGCGCTGCTTTCCATGATGCAGCATTCGATGGAAGAAGCGGCCCTCGTCTCCAGGACGCGCGAGCAGATCCAGTCTCGTATCAAAGATTTTTTTGTGCTCGAAACGGATGGCAACCCCATCGGCTGCGGTGCGGTGCATTCCTATGATGAAGAAAACCGTAAGGTCGCTGAACTGGCCTGTCTTTTTGTCAGACGCAGCCACAAAAACCGTGGTCATGGCCAAAAGCTGGTGGCCTATGCAGAAGAGGTGGCCAAGCAACGTGGCTGTGATGTACTCGTCGCACTCAGCACCCAGGCCTTTCGTTTCTTTGAAGAAAAAATGGGCTTTCAGGTGACTGACCCATCCGCTCTACCCACTGCCAGACGTGAAAAATACGACCGCAGCGGCCGCAACTCCAAGGTTCTGATCAAGGCGCTGCGTTGACGGCGTTTTCACTCTCATGCATCGCGCTCTTCTCATCGCACTTTGTGGGCTCACCATACCCGTTTTGGCGGCTGGTCCGGCTCCGGAAATCATTTCACCTCAGGTCAAAACCTGCGTCAGCAAAGCCGTGGAGTGGCTCTTGAAGCAGCAGCAGGAATCTGGTCTTTTTTCCGAACAAAAATCCAACCAGAAACCCCGCCCTGGCGACATCCCTAGTCATAGCGCGGCGATGACAGCCCTGGCCATCATGGGACTGGCCTCCGTGGGGCACCTGCCAGGGAATCCGACACCTGAGGGCGCCGCCGCAGAAAGAGCCCTCAAGTTTATCGTCGATAACGTCGAGCCGGATGAGAATGGCTACCTCGGCCGCAGTGATCGCAGCCGCATGTATGGTCATGGCATTATCACCCTGATGCTCACGGAGATGCTTGGCATGTCAGCCAGTGAAGAGACGGATAAAAAGGTCCGTGCGATGACGGAAAAGGCCATTCGCCTCATCATCAGAGCGCAGCAGACGCCCAAGAGCGAAGCCAACCGTGGCGGCTGGCGTTATGAACCCTCTAGCAGCGACAGCGACATCAGCGTCAGCGTCTGGCAGCTCATGTCGCTACGCGCAGCCAAAAACAGCGGCATCGAGGTGCCGAAGGAAGCCATCGACAACGCCGTGGCCTACATCAAACGCAGTTACCGAGCCGAGCGCGACAGCAACGGCCAGCTCAAGCAAACCGAAGCTGCTTTCAGCTATGAGCCCTACGGTGGACGCCAGACTTTTTCGACCACAGCCGCTGGCCTGCTTTCACTGCAAGTCGCCGGTCAATATGATGTGCCTGAGGTGCTGGGCTCCTCCAACTGGCTGCTTAAATTTCCGCCTGAAGTCAATGAACCCTGGTTTTTCTACGGCTGCTATTATTACGCCCAGGGCATGTATCAGCGTGGCGGCGACCACGCTGCCACGGCGCGTCAAAAGACGGAGCAGATGCTAGTCGCCTCCCAAAGCCCCGAGGGGGCCTGGTTTCCACGCAATGGAAACGAAAAGAGCGCTGGCCCTGTTTATGCCACCGCTCTTTCATTACTTAGCTTAAGTGTTTATCACCACTTCTTGCCTATCTACCAGAAGTAGATCTTCATTCAGCTCATGCCTCCGCCATTTTGACGGATGGGATTTCAGGTTCAGCCTGCTTCACCTCCATCTTCGACATCAAATCCGTGCGGCCATGCACTTGGCTGCGAATATCAAAAGCCTCCACAGGCTTTTGAATGAAGTGAGGTTAAACGAGCTTTTCGGCAACCCGCTTGGCAAAGTAGGTCAAAATCATGTCTGCCCCTGCCCTGCGGATGCCTAGCAAAGACTCCATCATGACTTTGTCTTCATCCAGCCAGCCCGAAGCAGCGGCGGCTTTGATCATCAGGTATTCACCACTGACTTGATAAGCGGCGATTGGCAGCGTGGTGGCTCCACGCAAACGCAGAATGATGTCCAGATAAGCCCCGGCAGGCTTCACCATCAAAATATCCGCGCCTTCAGCTTCATCCAGCGC
>CANHTV010000302.1 GCA_947463285.1 Verrucomicrobiaceae bacterium
AGCTGAACATGGGACCAAGGACATCCGCACGCTCAATGCCCGTCTAGGGTATGCGGCGGCTTTGTCAGAACAGAAAAAGTACGCAGAGGCTGAGAAGGAATACCGCGAAGTACATGTGGCCCTGACACGGCTGCAAAAGGAGGAGACAGCTCAAAGCCTGATGCTGCTGCGTGAAGTGGCGAACTGTCTGGGCAACCAGGAAAAGCTCAAAGAGGCTGAAGAGGTCTATGTGCTCGTTTTGAAAAAGATGCGTCTGCTGAACCAAAAGCCTGACCCTGAAATGGTGCGCACGCTGAACATGCACGGTCTCTGCCTGCTGCGTCTGAACCGGCTGGATGAGGCGCGTGCTGCCATGGAGGCCTGCCTGAAGGAAGCCTCCCTGTTTCCTGATGTCAGTGCCAGTTTCATGGAGCGTGCGCAGCTGATTTTGAATGAGATTTTGCGCCTGCAACGTGAAGGCGGCACCTTCTCAGCCGATGGCATGGCCAATAAGGCGAGAGCGAATCCGACACCCGCCCCTGCAGCAGCGAATGCGGCCCCGATCCAGGTGCCCGCCGCTGCGGTGATGCCATCAAAAGCTCTGCCTCTACCTGGTGCAGCCGGGAGTGCTCCAGCCTTGCCGACAGGAGACACGATCAATAAACCGCTGCCATTTAAATGATCAGCGGTTCTGGATGCGTGCGATGAGATCCGCTGCTTCCTGAGGTGTGATGAGGCTTTCCAGCCCTTCTGGCATGAGGGAGGTCGTGAGCGTTTTCTGGGTTTGAATCTGTGCTTTCGCGAGTGTCATCTCGACACCTCCAGGCATTCGTAAGGTCAGGCTGGTTGGGGTTTCTGTCGTGATGAGGCCGACGAGCACGCTACCATCTTTTTGTGTCACCTGAGTGGCGGCGTTGCGCAGCTCCACGGCGCGATTGGGATCAAAGAGAGCCTCCAAAATCTGTGCTTCAGGCTTGGTGGCGACGGTGGCCAGATCAGGCCCGACTTCGATGCCGAGGTTGCCGAGTTTGTGACAGGCGGTGCAGGCTTTCTGAAACACGGCCTCGCCGCGTTGGCGGTCGCCTTTCAGTTTGGCGACTTCCGTGATGTAATGCTGCACGAGCTTCTGGCGGTCGGGATTCACCTGAGTGATGACGGGCATCGGTGCCGAGCTTTGAGCTTGAGGCTTATGATTTTTGGGAAACCAGAAGGCCAGCTCCTCGGTGGAAATGTCTTCACTGCCAGCTGAGATCAAAGCCGCTCCGCGTGTTTTGGGATGTGCTGATTTGAGGAGCTGGATCAAATCCTGGCCGTCATCCTGGGCTAGTAAATGTGCCGTCCAGGCGGCTTGCAGTCTCACGTTCAGGCTTTGTTCAGCGGTCGCTGCTAGGGCACGGATTTCTGGCAGAAACGTGCGGTCGCGCTTTTCCAAAATCAGCCGCTGTGCTGTGTCACGCTGCCAACGGCTGGGCGAACGAAGCTGCTCCATGAGCGTTTTGGGCAGATCTGAGGCTGTGTCGTTGGAGCTGATGCGATAGATGCGGCCCATTTTTTCTCCAGCGCGCAAATCCAGTCCTTTGGCGATGTCGGCAGGAATCCACTCGGGGTGCTCCAGGACAAGGCGATACATGTCCACGACATACAGTGCACCATCAGGACCGGGGCGCGCCAGACTGGGGCGGAACCAGTTGTCAGTGCTGGCGATGAACTCGCTCTCGGCGTCCTCGGGATGTCGCTGGCTGCTGATGGGAAAGCGGCGGTGATCCAGCAGTTCGCGATGCACAAGATTATTAGCAGGCTCACAGACCAGCAGCACCTCTTCACCCGCGATAGACCAGGGCATCGGCGAGCAGCCGGATGTGAGGACATGAGTCGCCGAGGCCCAGTTAAAACGACGCAGTGGTGGGCTGATGGGAAAGAGTTGTTTGCTCTCGTTCAAGACCGCACGCATGGAGGCGACGAGCTGCTCGGGGTGTCGTTCCACGTAGCGCATGGGCAGATGATAATGCCACCCCATGACGCTGTTGTTATTGCCGAACCAGTTGCCGTAATCGTCACGCCATTTGCCATATTGGCTGCGGCCTGCTTCCAACTCAAAGATCCCGGTTTCTGGATGAAAGCGGAAGTCATTCGTGCCGAGCTTGATCTTCAGCCCTGTTTTCGTGACGGTGCTGTCGCCACCACTGTCGCCATTGGCACCGTAAAGCCAACCATCCAGTCCCCAGCAGAAGCCATTGACGAGATGCTGTGGATTGCCGGCGGTGAAGCCGCTGAACCAGGTCTGCTTTTCATCGCAGCGTCCATCGCCATCATGATCTTTGGCGTAAAAGATGTCAGGGATGCTGGAGACAAAAACGCCGCCCTTCCAGAAGGCCAGACCGGTGGGATGGGTGAGGCCGTCGAGGAATAAAGTACTGCGGTCGTAGCGTCCATCAGCATTGCTGTCTTCGAGGATTTTGATGCGCCCGGCTTGCAGGTCGGAGACTTTGCCCTGACCCGTTTTGCCATCGTTGGTTTTTTCTCCGGGGGCAAAGGGGTAATCCCCCATCTCCACCACCCAGAGGCGGCCTTTTTCGTCCCAATCCGCAAAGACAGGGTCCTGCACCAGCGGTTCATGGGCCACGAGTTCGACCTGATAGCCAGCCTTGACCCGCAGCGCTTTTAAAGAGTCCTCAGGCAACATCGGCGCAGGGCCGGGGACGCGCAGCAGTTCCTCGCGAGAGATCCGCGTTTTCCCGTCGGCTGAAACCAAGGCCTCATCGCTTAGGCTGAAGGCATTTTTGTCGGTGAGCAGTGGCAGGCTGTTGGCATCTCCAGCCTTGCCTTCTCGCAGGATATTGGTCCAGCCGCGTTCCCACTGAACGTTTTTTTTGGCTTCAGGATTGAAGAGGTAAACACCGTAACCCTGAGGATTTGAGATGAGCAGGTCTTCATAGCCATCACGGTTCAGGTCGCTGAAGATGGCTCCACCTTGCTTGGCTAGGTCTGGCAGTGGCGCGATCTCAGCCGCCTGCTCCAGAGTTAGGGCTGAGGCGGTGCTGGTCAGAAAGATCAGGAAAACGAAAAAGCGCAT
This sequence comes from Verrucomicrobiaceae bacterium, assembly GCA_947463285.1. Lineage (GTDB taxonomy): Bacteria > Verrucomicrobiota > Verrucomicrobiia > Verrucomicrobiales > Verrucomicrobiaceae > Prosthecobacter. The sequence goes on from CANHTV010000302.1 coordinate 3,053, forward strand.
GGCAGCACTACGCTGTTCACGCCTTATTTTTCATTTTGGGCTGCTCAGGCGCAGACCTTCCTCGATACGCTTGCGCAGCTTTAGATCCCTGGTTTGCAGATCATCGGCCTGATCAAAGAACCGGTAGGCCTCGGGGAGGTTGTTCATCTTGAGGTGAACTTGGCCGATGTGTTCCAGAATCTCTGCATCATCCGGCTCGATGTTTTTGATCAAAGCCAGGGCGCGTTGCAGTTCCTTCAAGGCGTTGGAGTAATCGGCCTTTTTAAAATGCCACCAGCCGAGGCTGTCGATGTAGGCCGCTGTATCGGGTTGCAGCTCGTTGGCCTTGCGGATGAGTTCGCCCGCTTTGTCGAGATGGCGATTTAGCTCGAGCCACATGTAGCCGAGGTAATTCATGGAGCTAGCGGCGTCTTCGATCTCATCTCTCGGCGTCAATTCGATGGATTTTTCAAACATCTTCGCGGCGTCATCGTGGCGACCTCCGCGTTCCAGGGTCAGCCCGTATTGAAAATAGAAGCGGTGGTTGACCAGTTCAGCCTGTGTTCCCTCAGCCTGCTCCGCTGCCTTAGCAAAGGATACGACGGCTTTTTCCCAACGCTGCATGGATCGGTGCGCCAGTGCGGCGTGGATGTGGAATACCGGCTGGTCTGGATAGAGTTTAGAGGCTCTTCTGCTGAGCTGAATAACCTTATCGTAAAGCTCGGACTTCAGCATGAGTTCGCCCAGTGTTTGGTAGTCTCCAGCTTCACCGCCACCGATTTGAATCACAGCTTCGAGGTGTGGCACGGCGCGGACGAACTGCTCTCGCGTGGAATAAGCTGAAACGAGCAGCCTGCGTTGCTCAACATCCTGAGGAGCGTCTTCGACAATTTTTTCCAGGGTGCTCAGGGCCTTGTCTTTGTCACCATCAGCTTCGTAGAGTCGATAGAGGATCTTGCGGGCCTGAAGGTTGCCTGTTTGAGTTGCGATCTTTTCACACAGGACGCGTGCGTTGCCGAGTTGATTGCTCAGCAGATAGTATTGGGCGACGTCCAGGAGGACTTGATGTCCTTTCTCTCCGATTGGGGCTAGTTTGAGGGCTCGCTCAAAGAACTGGTTCACTTTGAGTAGATGTTCCTCCTTCATCTCCGTCTGGGCCAGTGGCCAGACTTGCTGCGCAGCTCGGCCGAGATCCATCCAGAAAGAAGGCGTGCCGCCATCCAACTTCATGGTACCTTCCATGATGGTGACTGCTTTATCCCGCTGTTCACGGCTGAGATAGGTCAGGGTCGCGAAAGCGTAAACGTCCGCCCGACGGGGAAAGAGTTTCAGCGTCTCGTCGAGCAGGGGATCAATGCGGTTTTTCTCGAAGGGATCGTCCGAGGTGTAAGTCGTCAGAAAGCGAATGAAGTTCAGACGCGGTAACGGGTCCGAAGGGTGCTGGACGATGGCCTTTTCGAGCATTCGCACGGCATCTTCGCGGCTCTGGTAATGATATAGAAGCTCGGCGGTGTGCGCGGCAAGCTCTGCCTGAGCGGGATCGACTTCCAGAACCGCGATGTAATGCGGCAAGGCCTCTCTGAGCTTGCCGGCCCTCTCAAACTGAAGGGCCGTGGAGTAGTGAGCGAGAGCCTGGGAAATTTTTTCGCTTGCTACATTCAGCTGTAGATGCGCAGGTGCGCTGGTACTGATTTTTGGCAAAGAAAGATCAGCCACTGGCAGCTCAGTGGTAGCGCCAGCCCATGAAGCGGGTAGGCATAAGAAAATCAACGCCAGGTGTGGACATGAAAAAAAAACCGAGTCCAAAAAACGGTGTGAATACAGCCTAATTAGGCTTCTGGGCGCTTGGATAAACATAGATCCGAAGATTTGATCTATACGTCTGGCCCGGGCTGTCTGCCTTCCGCAGGATATGCCTCCGTCAGCGAATTGAGTGAGTCTTTTCGCGGGACGGAGGCAAATCATGTGGTCAAGGCTAACGCTTACGATTTGTAGCGCAAACGCTTCTTGTGACGGTTGGCGCGCAT
>CANHTV010000303.1 GCA_947463285.1 Verrucomicrobiaceae bacterium
GCGAAGCACGTTGGATCAAAAAAAACCACGTGAAGGCCGACTTGAAAACCAAGCGCATCCTCAGGTCCACTACCACACCCGCCAATGTCCACGACAGCCAAGTCTTTGAAGCACTGCTCGATGACAAAGGGTTTAAAACGAGCCACGCAGCACAACCACCTGAGCAACCTAGTTTACAAGATGGAGCGCTACGCGTGAATTGATCAGCTAACGTTGAATGAATTCTGATCTCTTACCGAGTAAGCAGGCTCAAGGTTGCCCTAGTTCCTTTTTGACCGCGTCTTCAATTTCTGCTCCTTCAGGCTCAGCGTCTGAAGCGTATCGGGCAATCAACTTGCCATCTTTCCCAAGCAGAAATTTTTCAAAATTCCACCCCACATCAGCACCACCAGCGGTCAGAGCGGCAAACAAAGAATGCTTTTCTGAGCCAAGAATCTTTACCTTGGAGAACATGGGAAAAGTGACCTGATAGCGACTGCTACAAAAGCTTTGGATTTCAGCTTCGCTGCCCGGCTCCTGCCCTCCGAAATCATTGCATGGAAAGCCAAGAACGGTGAATCCCTTGGCTGCATACTTGGTGTGCAATGACTGAAGTCCTGCATACTGCGAAGTGTAACCACACTCTGAAGCCACATTCACAATCAACACAGCCTTTCCCGCATAGTCTTTGAGCGAGGCGTCTTTGCCATCAATGGTCTTGAGTGGAATGCCGGATAGATCTGCCGAAAAGGCGCTCAGTGTCGTCAGTGTCATGGCTGCAAGAATGGATTTCATAGTTGGTTTGTTTTGGATTTAGGAGGAGGGTTACTTGAAGGTTTTATGATGACGGCGACACCGTCACGATGACACTCTTGGAAGTCGGTGTCAGGCTTACATCGGCATAGCTGTTAATCGGAACAAGCACATTGGCCTCAGGAAAATAAGCGGCACAACTGCCCGCAGGCACGTCATAGGGAATGGCTAAAAAACGCCTCGCCTGACGAGTTTCACCCTCAAAATGACTGACGATGTCCACAGCTGTCACAGGTGATATGGAGCGGGTTTTCATGTCATTAGGATTCATGAAAATGACCCGTCTTTCATTACCGATACCACGATAGCGGTCATTCAAACCATAGACGGTGGTGTTAAACTGATCATGGCTTCGGAAGGTTTGCAGCACCAACTGATCGGCAGTTGTTTTGATGCAGTTCAGTTCATGCGTCATGATGCGCGCCTTGCCTCCAGGCACAGCCCACTGCAGTTGACGAACAGTGTTAGGCAGGTAAAAACCGCCCGGCTGACGAACACGTTGACTGAAGTCCTCAAAACCAGGAACCACCTGAGCGATCAAATCTCGAATGCGGTCGTAATCCTCAACCAATGCAAGCCAGTCCACACAGGCCTTATCTTCGAGTGTAGCGGCCGCAGTTCGCGCTATAATTTCAGGCTCACTGAGCAGATGCGGGGAGGCGGGCTGTAACTTGCCATGTGAAGCATGTACGACACTCATGCTATTTTCGACCGTTAGAAACTGATCCCCTGCCGCACGGATGTCCACCTCACTGCGCCCGAGACAAGGCAGGATTAACCCCGTACGTCCAGTGATCAGGTGGCTGCGATTCAGCTTGGTGCTGATATGAACTGTCAGAGAGCAACGGCGTAAAGCTTCTGCGGTGTATTCCGTGTCGGGCGTGGCCTGGAGAAAGTTACCACCCAGGGCATAAAACACTTTCCCCTGCCCTTCATGCATCGCTTTGATCGCTGCTACGGTATCCAAGCCGTGATGACGAGGCACCTTAAATTTGAAGACCTGTTCCAGGTTATCCATGAACCATTCAGGCATTTTTTCAAAGACGCCCATGGTGCGATCTCCCTGCACATTGCTGTGTCCACGCACAGGGCAGAGACCAGCGCTCTCACGCCCCACCGCTGCCAGCAGGAGATGGATGTTCACCACTTCCTGAATGGTTGCGACGGCGTTCTTGTGCTGCGTCAAACCCATCGCCCAACAGGTGATCAGCTTGCGCTCTCCTGAGGCTGAGAGACGAGCCGCATTTTCGATCTCAGCACGCGATACACCGGATATACGCTCCAATTCATCCCAGCCCAGCGAATGAAGATGCGAGCGATACTCATCAAAGCCGACGGTGTGCTCTCGGATAAAAGCTTCGTCATAACTGCCATCATCCACCAACGTCTTCGCAATACCTTTCAACAGAGCCTGATCGCCATTGAGTCGGACCTGAAGGAAATGCTTGGCCAGCGGTGTCGCCATCCCGAGCACACCCTTCACCTGCTGAGGATGCATGAACCCAGTCAAGCCAGCCTCCTTCATAGGATTCACTGCGATGATTGTGGCTCCTGCCTCGACGGCACGCTGCAGGCTGCTTAACATGCGGGGGTGATTGGTGCCCGGGTTTTGCCCAATGATCAGGATCGTTTCCGCAGTCTCCAGATCCTTTAGAGTGACCGTGCCTTTGCCGATTCCCACACTCTCCATCAAAGCGGCCCCGCTTGATTCGTGGCACATGTTTGAGCAATCAGGCAAATTATTAGTGCCAAAATTTCTAACGAAAAGTTGATACAAAAAAGCAGCCTCGTTAGTCGCCCGACCTGAGGTGTAAAACACAGCCTCATCAGGTGAGGTCAGCGCGTTCAATTCGTCAGCCACCAGACGGAAAGCATCATCCCAAGAAATGGGCTCATAGTGAGATGCCCCTGGACGCAGAACCATGGGATGAGTCAGCCGCCCCGCTTGGTCCATTTCATAATCACTCCACTGCGAAAGCTCTGCCACGCTATGCTGCTGAAAGCGCTCAGGCGTCATGCGCTTTTTGGTTGTCTCCGAAGCGATCGCCTTGGCACCATTTTCACAAAACTCAAAAGCGCTTCGGTGATCATCTGGATCAGGCCAGGCACAGCTTGGACAATCAAAGCCCTCCCATTGATTCAAGCCCAGCATGGCCGCCGTGCCTCGCACAAGTCCACTGTTGCCATAGACATGCTTCAGTGAGTTTGTCACCGCCGGCACACCCGCCGCAGAGGATTTGGTTTTGGCAATTTCGATGCCGGTGAACGTCTCCGGCGGCTGGGCTAAAATTTCACGGGATGGCATAAGCATGAGGGGAACTTCATCTCGGGCAGATACGCCCAGAATCAACCCATGAGACGCAACTCACTATCTTTAGGAACAACAGAGGTCAGACGATCAAAAAATCTGATTCTGACAATCGTCTTACAACTCACTTACCTTGTGCTGTCATCTATTTCCAAGTGTGGCAGACTATTCGCAGGTGAGGGAAGCGCGGCTTCCGACCGAACATTTCAGATAGTGGGTTGTCCCTCTTGGCTGTTGGCTACCTTCGAAAACTTCAGAGCGGACCGGATGGTCCGCTCTGTTTGTTTTTAAGCAGACTCCTGCGCGGCTTTGATGGCCTCCAGCTCTTCCCAGCGTGCATACAGTCGGCTGACATCACCGCGTGCTGCTTCTAGCTGCGCTAGCAAAGCCGGAGCTTCCGTGGAGCGTGTGATGTAGAAACTGGGATCATTCAGCGTGGTATCCAGCTCCTGCACTTTTTCCTCAGCAATGAGAATCTCAGCTTCAATGGTCTCTAGCTCGCGGGTTTCTTTAAAGCTGAGCTTGCGGGGTTTTGCCTTGGCTGTGGCGGGCGCACTGGCTTTTTCGTTTTTGGCAACGGCTTCCGTCCAAGCTTTGTCCCGTGCCTCGCGTTCACGACGTTTTTCCAGATAGTAACTGTAATTCCCTGTCTGAACGTGCACTCCAGCCTCTTCGAAGGCGATGATCTGATCACAGACACGATCAAGGAAATAGCGGTCATGACTGACGATGATGACCGAGCCATCGAAGTCGCTCACGGCTTCTTCGAGAATGCGCAGGCTTTGCAGATCCAGGTCATTCGTTGGCTCATCCAGCACGATGACATTGCCGCCGCGCTTAAGCACTTTAGCGAGCATGAGGCGGGCACGTTCGCCCCCAGAAAGACGGTCCACACGTTCGTTGCTGCGCTCGTCATTGAAAAGGAAGCGGCGAAGGTAGGAGCGGGCGCTGAGCTTTTGATTGCCAAAAAAGACGGTCTCATCTTGGTCAGCCACCTCAGCCAACACGGTGCCGTTGCCAGCGAGCTGCATACGAGCTTGGTCGATGTAATTGAAAGCCACTTTTTTACCGACGGTGGCCTTGCCTTCTTCAGGCTGACGCGTGCCCATACAAATGCGTAACAGTGTGGTTTTACCGGCACCGTTGCGCCCGACGATGCCGGTGCATTGACCTGGCTTCAGCGTGGCGTTGAGATGACGAAAAAGCCAGCGTTGCTGTCCCTGATCATCGGTGACGTGAGCGCCGACACCTTCCAGCTCGACGGCGATGTTTCCCAAGTCCGGCGCTGGTGGCAGCAGCAGATCCATTTCACGCTCTTCAGGAGGCGCTTCCAGGCCTTCGATCTGGTAAAACATGTCCAACCTGTGCCGCGATTTGGTGCCGCGCGCTTTGACGCCTGAGCGCACCCATTCGAGCTCGGTGCGCAGGAAGCGCTGCCGACGTCTTTCTGTCTGCTCGGCGATCTGCTGGCGGGCGGCTTTGCTTTCCAGATAGGCCGTGTAATTGCCCTCGTGCGAGTAACAGCGGCCTTCAGAAATCTCCAAGATGCGGGTGGCGATCACATCGAGGAAATAGCGATCATGCGTTACGAAAATGACGGCTCCAGGAAAGCTCTTCAAATACTCTTCAAGCCAACGGATAGACTCGGAATCCAGATGGTTGGTGGGCTCATCCAGCAGCAGCAATTCCGGCTGGGCAATGAGTGAACGACAGAGTGCGATGCGGCGTTTTTCACCACCTGAAAGCGGGGCCACAAGCGCCTCCAATGGCGGCGCGGCCAGCGCTGTGGTGATGGCACGGATGCGGCTGTCGAGATTCCAGCCATCAGCAGCTTCGATTTGATGCAGCATCTCGGCGAGTTCAGCCTCACTGCCTTCTCCCGCTTCATAGCGGCGGATCATTTCCACGAGATCGGCCACGCCTGATTGGATGTTGGCGAGCACGGTGGTTTCACC
>CANHTV010000304.1 GCA_947463285.1 Verrucomicrobiaceae bacterium
AACGGCGCGGCCTTTTCACAGCGGATGCCGCCGGTGCAAAAGGTGACGATGGGCTGCTTCTTCAGCTCGGGTGGCAGCGCACGCACGGCTGCCGGGAAATCACGAAACGTGTTCACCCCGATGACATGGGCGTTTTTAAAAGTGCCCAGCTTCACCTCATAATCATTGCGCGTATCCAGCAGCACCACGGGCCGGCCTTCATCCAGCCACTTCTTCAGCTCTCGCGCCTCCATGCGCGGCGAGGTGTATTGGGCTGGGTCGATGCCCTCGACACCAAAGGCGATGATCTCCTTTTTGATGCGCACCAACATGCGATTGAAAGGCTGGTGAGCGCTCTCGCTGTACTTCGGTGCCAGCCCTTCCAGCCCAGGGACGCTGCGGATCTCTGCCACCAGTGCATCCACATCCTCACGCGGCCCAGCGATGAAGAGATTGATGCCTTCCGTGCTCAGCAAGATGGTCCCTTTCAGCCCTCTTTCTTTGCAAAGTGAGAGCAGTCTCTCACGCAGCGATTTGAGATCGGTCAGTGGGGCAAATTTGTAGCAGGAAATGTTCGTGATCGTCGCGGTCATGGTCTTTCGGAAAAAGCGGGCGCATCATTAGCCCGAAAATGAATCCTGCGGCACAAAACTTTTTCCTGCCGATTTTGCGCTTCGCTGGCTGGATCATGGCGCGGGGTGATGCCCCTGAGCCGCCAGCCATTCGAGAGCTTCTTCACGGGTGGAGATCAGGCCTTCGAGTTGGGCGTTTTGCACCTCGGTCAAAACAGCGCCGAGGTGTTTCCCCGGCTGCCAGCCTAGGGCGATCAGATCACGGCCGTTGAGCAAAGGCTGGGGGATTAGCGGCTGCTGGGAAAACTCTTCCGCCTTGGCTTGCATGAATTCATAGTTGTCCAGCAGGCCGTTGGAGCCCAGGCAATCCACCCGATGCAGCGCCAGTTCATCTGCCCAAGTCGGGCGAGCCATCATGCGCTTGAGTGTGCTTTTTTTCATCTTCTTCACGTCCTTGAAGACCATGTGATGCTCCACCGCGACCTGAGTGGGCTCGATGACGTCATTGGGGAATTTCAGGCGGCGCAAAATGTCGCCCGTCATCTCTGCGCCCAGTTTATCATGGCCGTTGAAGCGGATGCGACCGGTTTCATCGACGGCAAAAGTGGCTGGTTTGGCGATGTCATGCAGCAGCACACTCAGCACCAGAGGCAGGCTGACCTGCTCTGGCAGCAGGCTCAGCATCAGACGTGTGTGGATGAAGACATCTCCCTCGGGGTGCCACTGCGGGGGCTGCTCGACGCCTTTTAAAACCAGGATCTCAGGCAGCACCTGCGCCATCAGACCGCTGTCCATCAGCAGATCAAAGCCGCGCAGGCGGTTCGGATGCAGGAAGATCTTGATCAGCTCATCACGGATGCGTTCAGCACTCACAGACTGGATCGCCGGGGCGTGCTCACACACGGCCTGCCAGGTTTTTTCCTCAATCTCAAATCCCAGCGTGGTGGCAAAACGCACCGCACGCAGCAGGCGCAGCTTGTCTTCATCAAAGCGCTGATGCGCATCACCGATGGCCCTCAGCACCCGTTTTTCCAAGTCCACCGCACCGCCCACGTAGTCAATGACGCGATCCTCTATCGGGTCACGGAAAAGGCCGTTGACGGTGAAATCACGCCGCTGAGCGTCTTGCTCCGCCGTGGCAAAAGTCACGCTCTCCGGGTGCCGCCCGTCCTTGTAGCTGCCGTCTGTGCGGAAGGTCGCTACCTCGATCTGCTCATGATCCTGGCGCACGACGACGACGCCAAAATGCGCCCCCACCGTCAAAGCGCCAGGAAACAAGGCCACGACCTCATCAGGCGTCGCGCTGGTGGCCACATCAAAATCCTTTGGCTCACGTCCCAGCAACAAATCCCGCACACAGCCTCCCGCCAGCAGGGCCTCGTGACCGGACAGACGCAGCTTTTGAATGATCTTGATGGCGGAAGTTTTCATGAAGCTTAGAAGATGCGGCCCAAAGACTTTTCTGAAAGTGGTTTCCCGTCATCACTAAAATTCAGCGCGAAGGACAAGATGAGGCCTGACTTTCCCCTTGCCGCCCGCGCTGTGCTGCGAATCATCCCAGCCCTCCCCAAAACATCATGAGCAAAGCCCCCATCAGAGTCGCAGTCACCGGCGCCGCCGGTCAAATCGGATACGCCCTCCTTTTCCGCATCGCTTCCGGTGCCATGTTCGGCGCAGACCAGCCAGTGATCCTTCAGCTCATCGAAGCTCCCTTTGAAAAACCGATGCAGGCCCTCGCTGGCGTCGCCATGGAGCTGGATGACTGTGCTTTCCCGCTGCTCAAGGGCATCGTCCAGACCAGCGATCCAACCGTCGGTTTCAAAGACGCCAACTGGTGCCTGCTCGTCGGTGCCAAACCTCGCGGCCCTGGCATGGAGCGTGCGGATCTGCTCAAGGACAATGGCAAGATCTTCATCGAGCAGGGCAAGATCATCGACGCCGTGGCCGCAGATGACGCCCGCGTCGCCGTGGTCGGTAACCCCGCCAACACGAACTGCATGATCGCCGCCTCCCAGGCCAAGCGCCTGCCGCAGGAGCGCTTCACCGCCATGGTCCGACTGGATCAAAACCGCGCCCAAACCCAGCTCGCACAAAAGGCTGGCGTCGATCTCACCGAGGTGAAGGACATCTTCATCTACGGCAATCACAGCCCGACGATGTTTCCTTCCTTTGCCCACGCCTCCATCGGTGGTAAAGCCGCCACGGAAGTCATCAACGACAGCGCCTGGCTGGAAGGTCCCTTCCTTGAAACCGTCGGCAAACGTGGCGCGGCCATCATCGCCGCCCGTGGCTCATCCTCCGCGGCCTCCGCTGCGAATGCGCTCGTCGATCACGTCCGCTCACTTGTCACTCCTGGCGCAATTCATTCCGTCGCGGTGAAGAGCAATGGTCTCTACGGCTTCGACGCCAATGTCTGGGCTGGCATGCCCGTGCGCACCACGACTCCTGGCAGCTACGAAGTCATCACTGGCTACGAGATGGACGACTTCGCTAAGTCGAAAATCGCCGCGACGAACAAGGAACTCGTCGATGAGCGCGCCTTCGTGGCCGACATGCTGTAATCAATCCGCTGATCTTCCTGAACCGCCCATGAGTGCTGAGCATTCATGGGCGGCTTTTTCTCTCTCCCTCATGCCCGCTGCTCCGATCCAGTTCTTCAATCGTCTCACTCAACAGCTCGAAACCGAAGCCGTGTATGGCGAGGCACCGCTACGTTTTGTGTATGAAAACCCACTCGGAAAAGTGGCGCTGCACACGCTGGTAAAACGAGCCGCTTTTTCCAAATGGTATGGCTCACGCATGGATGCCCCGGCCAGTGCGGCGAGGATCGCGCCATTCATCGAGCAATTTGGTGTGGATGTCAGTGAGTTCGCTGATTCGGCAGAGAGCTTCAGGAGTTTTAATGAGTTCTTTTATCGCAAGCTCAAGCCCAGCGCGCGCCCAGTGGTCGAGGATGAAAAAGCCATCGCCCTGCCGGCTGATGGTCGTCATCTGGTGATCCCTGATGTCTCCCAGTGTCCTGATTTCTTGGTCAAAGGCAGCCGATTTAACATCAGTGCGCTGTTGGCCGACAGCAGCCTCGCTTCACGGTTTGAAAAGGGCAGCGTGCTCATCTCTCGGCTGTGTCCCACGGACTATCACCGCTTTCATTTCCCCTTCGGCGGCATCGCGGAATCTCCCCGCCTGATCAATGGGCCGCTCTACTCCGTGAGCCCCATCGCTCTGATGAAGCGCCCAACCATCTTCTGGGAAAACAAACGCTACCGCACCCGGCTGCGCACCCAGACTCTGGGGGAGATCGTTTTTCTCGAAGTCGGTGCCACCTGTGTTGGCAGCGTCGTCCACACCGCCACACCTGGCCAGATCGTCCAAAAAGGCGATGAAAAAGGCTACTTCCGCTTTGGTGGCTCCAGCGTCATCACCATCTTTGAAGCCGGGCGTGTGCGCTTCAGCGATGACCTGCTGGCCCAGAGTGCTGAAGGCCGCGAGGTCTATGCCCGCGTGGGCGACATCGCCGGGACGGTAATCTGAGTTTGCCTCACCGTCATCATGGGTGACTCATGCCCATGATCACCTTCCGAAGCGTTTTTTGTGCATGGCTCTGCCTGACTGCCGTGGGTTCAGCTCAGGAGCAGGCAGCGCTGTGGCATTTCAAACCCCAAAGTCATGCGCTGGGGGATGTGCATCCCTTTTTTCATCAGGGAGAATGTTATCTTTACTACCTGAAACCTGGCAGCTTTGAAGCTGCACTCGCACGCTCCAGCGACTGGCTGCGATGGCAGGAGACGCCTTTGTCTCACGAAAAAGTACTGCCGGGCGACTGGATGTCACCCTACTATGTGCTTGGCGTTTTTCAGGACGCTTCGGCTTCTGTATTTCGCAGCTTTTATGGCCATGCCCAGGGACGCATGGTCAGCTCTGTCAGCCAGAATCTCAGAAACTGGCGCTGTGCTCCCAAAGAGTTTCATCTCCCCGCTGCTGACTATTACCAGCGCCGTCGCGACCCTTATGTGTTCTGGATTCCAGAGATGAAAAAGTATGGCTGTGTGATGACCACCTGGATGAAAAATCGGCCTAAAGAATCAGGTGGTGCCGTGAGTCTCGCCACTTCTGAAGACCTGCAACATTGGCAAGACCATGGCCCCATCTGGGATTCTGGCACCTCCGGCGAGCCTGAATGTCCTCAGATGTTTCCGCTGGATGGTCGTTGGTATCTGTTGGCGAGCCTCTATGACCGAGCTGTTGGGCAACCTACATACTGGGTCAGCGATTCACCTCTTGGACCATGGGAACGCGACCCCAAAGGCGTGCTGGATGGCAAGGATCTGTGTGCTGCCCAAGTCGCGGAGGAGGACGGTAGGCTCTTCCTCTTTGGATGGATACCTTTGGAGCCCGCCCAGCCCGGGAAACAAACCTGGGGAGGTCATCTGGCACTGCCTCGTGAAGTGTATGCCCTGCAAGATGGGCGGCTCGGCACTCGGCTGCC
>CANHTV010000305.1 GCA_947463285.1 Verrucomicrobiaceae bacterium
AGGACTATACACCGCCTCCCGGTGCCTACTCCTTCAGTCCGCCTAAGGTGGATGAAGGCTTTAGCAGTGATCAATTGTTAGGACGCGAAGTCTCGCCGCCGCGTCAGCCAGAGCGGTCGTTCTCGACTCCTTCAGCCGATGATGACTTCCAGAGAGGTAGCTTTCAGGTGCCGCAAAAAGCGCAGTCACCGACCAGCTTCTTTGATGCCGAGGTTGCAACGCCAGCCCCAACTCCGAAGGTGAGTGCTTTTGTGCCGCCTGCTTATGAGGATGACTGGGATCAAGCTCCAGCCGCAAAGGCAAAACCTCAGCCAGTGGCTGCTAAGCCTCAGGAGGTCAAAGCTGCGCGTCCTGTCTCAGTCTCGCCCAATCTCGGAGTCCAAATGCACAACACCGACCCCGATCAAATTTTGCTGCGCGCCTTGCTCGGCACGGACTCGGACCTCTCACCGCAAAACGTCGTCGAGATGACCTGCTCGCTGCCGGGTATCGCCGCCTGTGTCTGCATCCACGGTCAGGAATCCTTCTCCCATGTCGGTACGCACAAGCCTCAGGCTCGTGAATTCCAACGTCAGGCGACTGATCTGGCTCAGCATTTGAAAACCCTCGCTCCGCTGATCGGAATCGAAGGAGCCGAAACTTTCACGATGAATTCCGGTGATCGTCTCATGACGTTCTGCTTCCCGGAGGGTGCCATTCTTGGGGTTCTTCATGACACAGAGCCTACTCTGGGGCTTCGTGACAAGATTACCTTGATTGCACGCGAGCTTTCCCGCATGGTCGCTTAAATGCCCGCTATTGATCCCAAGGAGAAAACCGTCCGCTTTAAGATCGTCTATTGTGGCACCCCGCTCAGCGGCAAGACGACGAATCTGAGACAGATCCATGCCAAGCTCGATCCTCAGGGCCGCAGCGACCTAGTCAGTTTGTCCACGGCTCAGGATCGTACCTTGTTCTTCGATTTCCTAGCGGTGGAAAGCGCAGCGCTACCCGGTTATCGCACCAGCTTTCATCTCTACACCGTGCCTGGGCAGGTCACTTACAATGCCACCCTACAGCTGGTATTGCGTCAGGCTGACGGCGTCGTTTTCGTGGCTGACAGCCAGATGGATCGGCAGCGAGATAACGTCCACGCCTTTCAGTCACTGGAGGCAAACCTGCGGATGAACGGCAGCAGCGTTGATCGTCTGCCGCTGGTCTTGCAGTATAACAAACGTGATCTGCCGAATACCGCCCCCGTGGAGTATCTGGAGTTTTTGTTAAATAATCGCCCTGTGCCACACCTCAGTTTTGAAGCTGACGCCAAATCCGGCCGCAATGTGTTGGCCACGCTGAATGCCATCTCTCAGGCCGTGCTGGCTCAGTTTCAAGCCAGCCAGCAGAAGCAAGGTGAGGCCGTGCGTGAATTGATCGCCGCCTAACTAAGTGTCGATGGTGCAAAAGGAGGGCTGAAACTCCTGTCCCCTTAGGCCTTCTGGATGGGGAGCACAGGAGAAAAGAGTGGTCTTAGTCAGGAAGATCTCAGTCAAACTGGTGAGTTAGCACCCGTCAAAGGGCTCTATCAGATCTAAACGCAAGCGGCCAGGCTTGTCTGCCAGCTTCCGCAGTGAAGTCATCTCTTTAGCCGTGCCCGATTGGCACGAATCCGCTGTTTTTCTCCCTTGCTGCTACTGGCTGACTGCTTAAGCATGCTGGTGAACGTCATGCGCTTTTCTTTTCGTCAACCCATTGCCCTGCTCACTCTCGCTGGGCTTATCTCTTCAGCCCAGGCTCAATCTTCCAGCAATGGGATCGCTGCGGTCGTGAATGGGAATGTCATCACCAAGTCTGAAGTGCGCGACGCTGTGACTGCGCAGGAGCAGATGCTGAGGTTCCAGCTTCAAAACGATCCGGCGGCTTTGCAGCGTGAGCTGGCCAATCTGCGGGCCACAGCTTTGGACAGTCTGGTGGACCGTGAGCTGGTGCTGGCTGAATTCAAGCGTCTCGGTGCAGTGATGAAAGCCCAGTGGGTGGACGATGATGTGAACGGCATCATTCGTGACAGCTTCAAGGGGGACCGTGATGCCTTTGTCAAGGAACTGGCACAAACGGGGATGACGGTGAAGAAATTCCGAGAGCTGCGTGAGAAGATGATGATCGTGCAAGCCATGCGTGGCAAGCAGGCTGCGGACCAGCCACCTGCCACCCCGAATGAAGTGCAGGACTACTACAGCAAAAACGTCGCCCAGTGGCGCTCGGGTGACATGATCAAGATCAGCACCATCACCATTCCCAAGTTCAGTGCCGGCGCAGCCTCAAACTCTGAAAGCCAGCGTAAACTGGCGCAGGAAATTCGCGGCAAGCTGCTCAAGGGAGCTGATTTTGCTACTACGGCGAAAAGCTACTCTCAGGATAGCCATGCTGAAGACGGCGGAGCCTGGGACTGGATGGGCAAAGAGCAAATGAAGCCCTCCATCGCGAGCGTAGCCTTCAATCTGAAAACAGGCGGTATCAGTGACGTCATTAATGATCAGGAGGCCTACATCATCATCGCCTGTGACGCGATCAAGTATGGCAATGCCAAACCTTTGAAGGAAATGCGCCCCGAGATTGAGCGCGCTATTTCATCTGAAAAATCTAAGGCTGTCATCGACAACTGGATGGATGGTTTGCGCAAGCGCTCAGTGATCAAAAAATACGGCTACTAAGCGTCTGTGGAAGGCTGGATTCAGCCAGTGTGCAGGTGATGCAAAATTAAAAACCCTCACGAGCCAATCAGATGCTCGTGAGGGTTTCGTGCTTATTGAGGGGGGCTCAATCGTTAAAGAAGTGGCGGCCTGTGGCTCCGGCTTCGGTTTTGTTATCCACTTCCCAGTAGACATCTTCGAAGATGGTTTCGGGTTCGGGATAGGGACTGACTTTGGCGAATTCAGCTGAGGCTTCGGCTTCGGCCTGGGCTTCGCGGTCGATTTTTTTCAGCTCAGCTTCTGTGGCGACACCTTCGGCTATGAGAACGGCCTTCCAGACCTGGATGGGGTCATGCTCTTTCTGGTAACGCTCGACTTCTTCCTTTGTGCGGTATTTGAGCTTGTTGGCGTCAGCTACGGAATGGCCTTCCCAGCGGTAGGTAGCGATTTCAAGAAGCGTGGGTTTGCTCTCGTTGTGGGCGCGGTCGATGGCTTTTTGGATGCCAGCACGGACATCGTAAATGTTTTCACCGACGAAGTGATCCCAGGCCATGCCGTAACCTTCAGCGCGCTTGGCGAGGCAGCCGTCGAAAGCGGATGAGCGCTCCTGGCTGGTGCCCATGGAGTAGCCGTTGTTTTCGATGATGTAGATAACGGGCAGATCCCAGAGGGCTGCGAGGTTCAGGGATTCATGAAAGGCACCTTGATTGACGGCACCGTCTCCGAGAAAGCAGATGGCGGCTCCTTTGAGGCCGCGATATTTCAGGCCGTAGGCCAGACCGAGACCCAGTGGAGTCTGGCCAGCGACGATACCGTGACCGCCCCAGTAATTTTTGTCAGGGGCGAAGTAGTGCATCGAGCCGCCTTTTCCGCGTGAGCATCCGGTGACTTTGCCGAAAAGCTCTGCCATACACTCATTCATGGTCATGCCGACGCCGAGAGCATGGGCGTGGTCGCGATAAGCGGTGATGACGTGGTCATTTTTTCCCATGAGGGAAACGCAGCCGATGGCGACGGACTCCTGGCCGATGTAAAGGTGGAGGAATCCCCCCATCGAGCCGCCTTGGTAGTGCTGGAGGGAGACTTGTTCAAATCTGCGGACACGCACCATTTTGCGATACAGCTCGATTTTTTCATCGGCGGTAAGGTTAGCATTGATGGGGTGCTGGGCGGCGGGGAGGTCAGTCGCGGTGGCCATAAAGAGGGGCGGAGAGTAGGCAGATGCTGGAAGGAAGCAAGCGGCGGGTGACAAATGCCTTGTCCCGGCCCCTTGTTTGATGTTCACATAGCAATTCACGCACCATGACAGAGTTGGAACGCCGCATCCTGGCCGCACAAGGCTACGTCGAGCTCGACCTCCATCGTGAGGCTCGGGAAGAATTGTCACATCTATCCGCCGTGGCACTGGACCGGCCGGATGTGATCGAAATACTTGTTCTCTGCCTCATGGGCGAGCAGCGCTGGGCTGAGGGGCTGGCTTTGGCGCAAAAGCTGCGCGAGGCGGAGCCCTCTGAGCCCGGCGGCTACATCCATGCCGCCTACTGCTTGCATGAACTGGGTCAGACGCAGGAGGCGCTGGATTTGCTGGCCCGTGGGCCGGCGGTGCTGCGCACAAAGCCGGTTTACTATTACAACGTGGGCTGCTACCTCGCCTGTCTGGGGGAAAATGATCAGGCGCTGAAGCTCTTGGAGCAGTCCTTTGAAATGGACGGTAGCCTGCGTCGTCATGCGCGCAAAGATCCTGACCTGGATGGGTTGCGTCAAAAGCTGGAAAAAATCTGATGCACAAGCCAACTCCATCTACCCTGGCTGCTGTGACAGCCTGGTTTGAAGAAAACTTCCACACACGCGGTGAACTGGGTGCCTCGGTGTCCATCTGGCAAAATGGTGTGGAATTGCTCAGTCTGGCACATGGACACAGTGACCGCTCGCGCTCTCGGGCCTGGGATGCGGAGACGCTGGTGCCGGTCTGGTCTGCCACGAAAGGCCCCGCCGCTGTCTGCTGCCTGATGGCGCTGCATGAGGCAGGTATGAACTTGGATTGTCCCGTCTCGGAGGTTTGGCCTGAGTTCGCCGGTGGAGGAAAAGGTGCCATGACCTTTGCTCATCTGCTTTCCCACACCTCGGGACTGAGCGCTCTGGATGAACGCGTGCCCATTTTCAATTATGAAGCGGTCATTGAAGCTCTGGAGCGTCAGCAGCCGCTCTGGGAGCCCGGCACTCAGCAGGGTTATCATGCACGGACCTTTGGCTTTCTGATGGATGAGATCGTGCGCCGGATCACCGGGGTGGATTCTCTGGGTGAGTATTTCCGCGAGACCATCGGCAGCCCTCTGGGCCTGGATTTCTGGATCGGCCT
>CANHTV010000306.1 GCA_947463285.1 Verrucomicrobiaceae bacterium
TTTCGATCAATCGCTCAGCTACGGTGCGATCCGCCACGGCATTCAACACGCTGCGATATTTTTCCTGCAAAGCCAGCCCGGCTGCCATGTCATTGAAGGACTGGGAGACACGTCCGAGTTCATCAGGTGTGACCGGGACTCGCACCTCAAAATTGCCGCGCTCAATCTCCTGCGTGGCCGTGACGAGGCGGCTCACAGGCCCCGACAAACCGCGTGAGGTAAGCGTGATCAGTAGCAGCGCCACGAGCAAAGCAGCTATACCCAGCCACATCGCACTGCGACGCAGATCCATGATCTCCACCTGAAAAGGAGCGAGGGAAAAGAAGTTCACCTGGGCTGCCTGAGGGAATGGGCTTTCGGGATTCAGCACACGGTAGATGAGCCGGTGCATGACACCATCAATCGGCACCAGAATCTCACGCCGATCCTTCTCCGATTTCTGCATGGACTCAGCCACAGCCAGAGCCACGGTTTCTTTTTGATTCTCAGGCACCGTGCTACTGACCAGCTTGCCTTCCACAAAGACGCCACCCAAAATCTCCCCATATTCGCTTCGCCTTGTCTGCTCAAACAAGGCTTTGTCAGCCAGAGCAGGCACGGGCAATCCAAACGCAAAAGCTCCCAGCAGGACCTGATTTTGAGGATCACGCAACGGGGTAACGAACACCTCGCGCACCTGCTCATTGCGCCGCTCACCCGACTCCACCAAAAGATAACCTACCTGTTGTTGCTCCAGGATTTCCTCAAACTCACGTTCCCCCAGCCATGGCATCCGAGTGGAGCGGTGGTTGACGGATTCCGAATCTGAAAAAGCCTGTACAACAGGCCCACCATCGCCAGGAAGATGGCGTTTGTTCGACACAAAGTTCCCCTTGGCATCAAGCAGAGCGATGAAAGGAGCCGTCAGTCCACCACTGGTCACGGGTAGCTTGGAGAACAAACGTTTCTTTTCTAATTCATCCCGCCGGGGAAGCTGTCCCAGACGAGATCCTAGCGCTGGAACTGCAGGCTTTGTGGCAAAGCCAAACTCACTCTGCAACCTCTCACGTGCCAGATTTTCCAAGGAAGGACGCAACTCCAAAGCTGCACGACTGTAATCACCCGACCTCATGGCATCAATAACTACAGCTTCCTGAGCGATGCGCCCAAGAACATCCGACAGCGCATCAAAGCGTTTGTTCTTGGCTTGTGTGACAAGGGAGATCTGATTTTCAAACTGCTCCTCAAAAAGATGCTGATAGGTGACGCTGAATTTCCATTCAAAGAGTAGCAAGGCCCCAATCACCACACCCGCCACTATTGGGAAAATGGTCAGAATGAGCTTGGCTCGAAACGTGAAAAAAAACTTCAGGCTCATGATGGATAAGAGAATCAGAAATCTCCAACACCGCGTCGAGAAGAAAGTTTGCCACAGCGTAATTCCTTAATTGAAGCTTTGATGCATGAGCCGCTGGCTTGACACTCAGGCACGAGACTGGCTGATTTATCGTTCTCATCATGTTACCCGCTCCAGATCTAGATTCACCAAAGACCGCACCATGGGCTGGGCTGCAGGATTCACTGAATCCCGGAGTGACAACAGTCAGGATGGATTTTCTGTCGACGAGCACAATGTTGGAAGAGTTGCCGGAAGAGTTAATTAGCAACGAACGCTACAAAACCGGCCCGACCATCGGACATGGAGGCATGGGCGTCGTCATGAGTGCTCAGCAGCCCGCCATCCGCAGGCATGTAGCGATGAAGGTCATGCTGGGGGCGGAGGATGCAAACAGCCGCCTCCGTTTCATCGAAGAAGCTCAGATCACAGGCCAGTTACAACACCCCAACATCGTGCCCGTGCATGATCTGGCATTGGATGAAGATGGCAGGCCTTTCTACACCATGAAGCTCGTGCAGGGCATCACGCTGCAACGGGTCATCGACGGCATTGCCGCCAATGAACCCACGATCATCGGAGCCTATCCCCTGGCTACTTTGCTGACCATTTTTCAAAAAGTCTGTGACGCCATTGCCTTCGCACACAGCCGCAGCGTCATCCATCGTGATTTAAAGCCAGCCAATATCATGCTGGGTGGCTATGGTGAAGTGCTGGTCATGGACTGGGGATTGGCACGAGTTTTGGGAACCCAGGAGAAAATGCCATCGGAGGTTTTACACCAGGCACCAGTCACGAGTGCTCGCCGTGATCTCTCCTACTGTTACGGCACACTCAACGGCCTGCTGCTGGGCACACCGCAATACATGTCGCCCGAGCAGTCTCGTGGTGAAACGGACACGCTGGATGCACGCAGCGATATCTTTGCCCTCGGAGCCATCCTTCATCAAATGCTAACGCTTCAGCCAGCTTTTGATGGCCCGGATACAGAAGCCATTCTCGAGCATATCCGCAGCGGTAAAACGGCGCCTCCACATGAGGTCTCAGCAGATGCATCTCTGCCGCATTGTCCGAATGGCGTGGTTCCCCAATCGCTCTCTGCGGTGGTGATGAAAGCTCTTCAGCTTGAACGCGACAATCGTTACCCTACTGTTGCTGCATTACAGAAAGACATCGCCGCCTACCAGGGCGGATTTGCAACCAGTGCGGAAGAAGCCGGTTGGTGGCGGCAGTTCACGCTTTTGCTCCAACGTCACCGAGCACTATCCATCGCAGTCGGTGCTAGCATGCTACTGCTGATCATCGTTTCCGCCAGTTTCACCACCAAGGTTTTAGGCGAGAGAAACCGTGCTGAGAAAGCTCTGGAAGATCTTCGCCGCACGGCGCCTCGATTGATCGCCCTGGCGGAGAGTGAAGCCCTCGCTCAACACTTCGAGAGTGCGCTTGAGAAAACAGACGCTGCTCTGGCTCTCGATCCAGGACTAACTTCGGGATATTGGTCACGAGTTTGGGTGCTCATTGCCATGGATCGCTTTTGCGAGGCCATGATCGCCCTGCATCAGGCAGTCGAAGTAGATCCTTCCAGACAAAGTTATGCCAGCCTGCTGCCAATGCTCGAAAACCTGGTCAATCATGGCAGCACTCCCTACAAACAGGAAGACATCGCCCCGCTCATGGAGTTCCTGGAAAGTGTCGGGGCTCGAGGCGAGGCGCTCAGTCTCACTCGGCACCTACGACTCGGTGCTGACGAGCGATTTTCCCTCGTGCAAAAGCGCCTCGTCGAACTCGGCGTAGCCACTGATGGTGTAGCAGCCTCCACCGGAGTCATCACTCTCAACATCAACCGCTCGCCTGTTACATCCCTCGAGCATCTCAGAGGCCTGCCTTTGGATGCTCTCTACATGGATGGCCGTCGCGAATGGGGAGCCGAGCCGTTGCAAGGCATGAAACTCATGAGCCTCAGGGCAAAAAACAGTGGTATTCGTGATCTCACCGCCCTGAGAGGTATGGCACTGACAAGGCTGGATATCGAGGGAACCGACACCAGCGACCTCAGCCCCCTTTCAGCCATGCCGCTGAGATTTATTGACCTCTCTAAAACCCGAGTGGTCGATCTCACCCCGTTACGAGGTTTACCGCTGGAAGATCTGCATGTGAATGGCGCACCACTGGCCAGTCTTGAGGGACTCGATAAAATGCCACTGAAGCGACTGGACATCACAGCGACTCGAGTCACCCAACTTCAGAGCCTTTCCAAAAGTAAACAACTGCAGGAACTTTATGCCAACAGTACAGGCATCACCGACCTTAATGGACTCGCGGGCCTCCCTCTGCATTCACTCCATCTCATGTCCAGCCAGGTCAAAGACCTCAGTCCACTTCGGGAGATGCCTCTGGAGACCCTCAATCTCGCACGCACGCAAGTCAGCGATCTCACTCCGTTATCCAAGGTGCCTCTTCGTCAGCTAAACCTGATGCAGTGCCGTCAGATCAAAGACTTCAGGCCGCTGCTGAAGATCTCCACACTGGAAAGACTGGCCACCAACGCCCCGCTACCTCTGCTTGCGCCCCTGCGCGAACACCCACGCCTCAGTCATATCGACTACAACGATCAAGGCTACCGCCCCGTCGCCGAAGTCTGGGCGCTGCTTGAAGCTCAGCGAAAGAAGCCATCCGCGAGCAGCCGGGGCAAATGAGTTTAAAGCCCCGTGTGGCAGCAACTGGGGATGACGTCGCTGCCAAAATCGAGTGTTCCGCGCAAGCGCCAAGCCATGACCAGTGAGGCTGTAAGAGCCAGCGCACGTTGCAGTTTACGCATGGTCGTGGGCTGAAGTCGCCCACCCAGCCAATGGAGCTGCGTTTGGGCTAGCCAGAGCAGCGGTAAGGTGCCCAAGCCAAAGGCAAGCGCAAAACCAGCTCCTTTAGCAGCGCTGCCATTGGCCATGGCGAGACCAAACATCAGGTAAAGTGGTCCACAGGGCAGCAGAGGTGTTCCCAATCCCAGCAGGGCGGCACGCAGGGAGCTTTTCATGCGAAAGACGGCTGTCTGTAAACGCCGCAGCCCTGCCCCTAAAAACCGCGGTTTGGGCAGCCATGCATCCAAGCCCATGCCCACCAGGGCAAAGGCGATCACCAGCAACCACGGCAAAACGATGCCCGGGCCATGCTGAAAAAACTTCAGAGGCATGATGCCAATGAAGCCAGCCAGTGCGCCAACAAGACTATAGGCAATCAGGCGACCGGTCTGATAAAGCGCCGTGGCACGCATGAAGCTGCCACCCTGATTCGAGATAGCCCACGAGCAGGATAGCGGACCACACATGCCGACACAGTGAACACTGGTCACAAGACCCGCGAGAAAGGCGGCGGCGCTGGTGTCAATGGAATGCATGTAAACGGATCAGGGATCAGCCGAGTGTCTTGGTGGAGACCCCGGAACTGTTGGAGGTCTGACGTTGCACGCGCTCCACTTCACGGGGCTTGTGTTTCACGGCAAAGAAAATGAAGGCCCCCCACAGAGCCACGAAAGCCAGGAAGGCCATCACTGGCAGCAGCCATGGCTTATTGAATAAAATCTTTGGCATTGAGTGGGGTGTTTGATTGTTGCTTGGCGTCAGGTCCCAGAAA
>CANHTV010000307.1 GCA_947463285.1 Verrucomicrobiaceae bacterium
GAGGCGGTCGTTGGAAGGCGCGGAGACTAGAGCAGATACGCCGGAAGGCAAATCGTCGGCACTTTTTTGGGCTCGGAGAGGCCTCACAAACGGCTTGCACCTCCCCCGAGGTGCCTTTTGATAGACCTTGGATCATGGAATTTCTAGCCATCACTTTACCCGACTTCAGTGGCACGCTGCAAAGCGTGAAAAACATGGTGTCAGGTCAGGGTATGGCGACATGGGGACTTGTGGCTGTGGCGTTTCTTGCGGGGCTGGCCGTCGCGCGCGGAGTGATCTCCCAACTGGTCCGCATGGTCAGCCTCGGATCGGCTGTGATGGCGGCCATGTATGTCTTCCGCCACCGCACGGACATGCTCGGCACCTATGCCGCCACCATGTCCACGGACACGCTGCTCATGATCTCAGGCGGCGCAGGTCTGCTGACTTACTTTGTGACTCGCGGGATTATCAATATCCTCGCTGGGTTTGGTCTGCTGTCCTTTCTGGCCAGCATGACAGGTTGGAAGGCGGGTCTGCTAAGTTTGCTGCCCTCTGGTGTGCTGGTGTGGCTTTCGACGATGGTGCTGCGGCTGGTGGGCAGTGTTTATGGCCTGGAAAATGCTGCCATTGAGCGTGGTGCTGATGGGGTCCGTAGTGATCTAGGTGCCTGGGTGGAAAAGATCTCCCAGCAGATCGACCGCACCTCAGTGGGTAAAATGATCGAAAAGCTCGATCCCTATGATTTCCGCGCCAAAGCCAATCTCGCTCGATTGCTCATCCTGTGGCCTGATGGGCGCGTGTGGCAGCAAATCTACGCTAGCAGCAAGGAATCTGCCGATGCTTTGGATCATCCCGAAATCGCGGCTCTAGGCCGAGATGAAAAGGTGCAGCAGGCCATAGGCCGAAAGGATTTCGCCGGGCTGATGCAGCTGCCACAGGTGGCCAAGGCCGCTGCCAATCCAGCTTTGGAGCCCTTCCTCAAAGGTCTCGCGCTGGAAGAAGCCATGGACAGCATCGTGTATAAAACGCCCTGAAGTAAATTTCATGAAATGACCGTGACGGAATTACGCCCGGCTTACGTCAGAGTCCGCCCCCGTCATTTTCATGTCTGAAAAAACTGTTCCGCTTTCCGTCACCGCACGTCGCCTGCTTTCCTTTGCCAGCGCTCATCGGCGCATCGCGCTGCTCCAGCTGACGTTGGCGATTTTGGGCACCTCTTTGATCATCATTTTCCCCGGTGTGGTGCAGTGGTTCGTGGATGATCTTATCCCAAAAAAAGACATCTCCGGTATCTGGACGGCAGGGGGTCTGGCCGCAGGGGCTTTCTTCCTGCGCGAGTTTCTCTTTTATCTCCGCACTCGGGTGAACAGCACCTTTGAGCAGCGCATGATCCATGACCTGCGCGGGCAGCTGCATCACAAGATCGCCCGTCTGCCGCTGAAGTGGTTCGACCGCCAGAGCACGGGGGATATTTTGACGCGCATGGCCGATGACGTGCCTGCGACCCAGCGCGTGATCCTAGAAGGCATCGAGCAGGGCCTCACCTCCGTTTTGCAGATCATCATCAGCGCAGTTGTCATGTTTTACACGAATGTGCAGCTCGCTCTTATCGTCATGCTGCCTACGCCCTTCATCGCCGCCGGTGGCTGGCTCTTTGCACGCTGGGTGGCTCCGAGGGCGGAGCTGGCACGGGAGGCCAGCAGCCAGATGAACTCCCTGCTGCACGACACCATCACAGGCATCCGCCAGGTGAAAAGCTACACGGCGGAAGACACGAAGCAGGAAGACTTCAACAACGCCAGCCACGAGCTGCGCCGCGCCCAGCAGCGGCTGATGACAGCCTGGGCGGTTTACAGCCCACTGATGGGTTTCCTCGGTAGTTTTGGGCTGGTGCTGCTGCTCGGCATCGGTGCATATGGAGCGATTCAGGGCACGATCACCACGGGCGAGCTGTTTAAATTCATCTTTTTGTTAGGCTTCTTCTTTGAGCCCATTGCGAGACTTCACGGGGTGAATCAAACCATCGTCACCGGACTGGCGAGTGCGGAGCGTGTCTTCAAAATCCTGGATGAAGAAGGTGAGGAGGATTTAGAAAAAGGCCTGCCCTTGAAAGCCGCTCGCGGTGACATCGAGTTCCGCGACGTGGTCTTTGGCTACAGTGATGACAAACCTGTCCTGCATGGACTAAACCTGCGCGTGCAGCCTCGGCAAACCGTCGCCATCGTCGGTGCCACGGGTTCCGGAAAATCGACCTTGTTTCAGCTGCTGACTCGTTTTTACGAACCCCAAAGCGGCAGTATTAATCTCGATGGCCGCGCGCTGGCGGATTACAGCCGCATCAGCCTGCGTGATGCCATCGCCTATGTGACACAGGATGCTTTTCTCTTTGCGGGCAGCATTCGTGACAATCTCCGGCTGGGCGATGCTGAGGCGACGGATGAACAGATGTGGCAGTCCTTGAATCTGGCTTGTGCAGAGGACTTTGTGCGGCGTCATCCTGATGGCCTGAATGCTCAGGTAGGGGAGCGAGGTGTGATGCTCAGCGGTGGTGAAAGACAGCGCATCGCCATGGCGCGCGCCTTCCTCAAAGACGCGCCCATTCTACTGCTGGATGAGGCCACCAGCGCTGTGGACACGAAGTCTGAGCAATTGATCCAGCAAGCTCTGGAAAAGCTGCGTCAGGACCGCTCCTGCCTCGTCATCGCGCATCGACTGAGCACGGTGGTCAGTGCTGATGTGATCTACATCATGCGCCAGGGGGATGTCATCGCCCATGGCCGCCATGAAGAACTCGTGCAGAGCTGCGCCTATTATCGAGAGCTGGCCAGCCTAGCGTTGTTGTGAGGATCATCCGTCTTGTTTTCAGCCATTAGGCATGGCAAAAGCAGCATCATGCGCCTATGCTTTAACGTCATCCACCTCATCGGGCTGTGCCTGATGCTGCCGCTGTCTGGTCAGGCACATCAGGTGCCGAACATGACCATCGAGGCAGACTTCAGCAAACCGGGATCTTATGAACTGAAGATCAATGTCGATCCGCGCGTGTTCCTTTCCAACCAGCCCACCACGCTGCCACCGGTCGAGGCGGCCTGGTATTTGAAGCAGTCGCCCGCTGAGCGGGAGGCGACATATAAACTGGCCACCGAGCATCTGGAAAAGCATCTGAAGCTCCTATTTAGCAGCCTGGCTGCACCCCTGCCAAAACCCAGCTGGCAAGCCATGGATGGAGCCACCAGTGGTGAGGTCACGGCTGAAACGACGGAGACGCATCTGCTCGCGACTGTGAAAGCCCACCTGCCAGCCGGGGCTGAAAACTTTGCTCTCAGCTTCGCACCAGAGGCTCAGGTGAGCCTGATTTTGCTGCTCAAAAGCAGCCTCGAGACGGAGCCAAAGGTGATGGTCATCTTTCCGGGTGAGAGTAGCGGCCCGTTTGCCTTCCTGGCGGTAAAACCTGCGGCTGAAACGGCAAAGTGATGCTGCTCTGAGAGCCCGGAAGCTGCGGACGATGACCAATGTCTGACACGGCCTGGGGTGGATTTCTCAAACTGAACATGAAGCGTCCCGGCCACAAAATGTAGGCGGAGGTCAGCAGCGTCAGGTAAAAATGCGGGTCCATCACCCGCCCTTGAGCGATCGGCGAATACAGAAGCATCGCCAGCAATGCATAAGCCGCCCGACCTCCGGAGGTGAGGCTGCGTAAAACCGGGATGTAAAGAGTGGCCAGATAAACCAACAGCCCTGGTGCCCCCAGTTCCAGCCACATGGCGACGTACTCATTATGCGGAGCCCAAGGGTAAGATGCCGCACCGGCGCCGTGACCGAAGACTGGTTTTTCAATCACGGCTTCCCAGGCATCCGAGAGATCTTTGATTCGCTCCGGCGATTTCAGTTTCTCGAAGTCGAGAGAGTAGATGGCCTCTAGACGGTCCGCCGTGTTTTTATCCTGCTGGATGCCCTTCGTGGTGCGCTGCTGCATCAATGTAAAGCCCAGACCCATCACTGGCACAATGATATAGGTACACATGATGAGAAACCCCAGGTTTCTGCGTGCATTCATGAGGATGTAAATCCCCACCACAAAGGCAAAGATCACCATGCCACTGCGCCCATAAGTCAGCGCCACACCCGGGATGCCAGCGGCGATGATCGCCATGTTCCAGCGGAAATTTTTTACAAGGGCAAAGCATAGCCCCAAACACTGACAGATGACGATTGGCGGGGAATTGGGATGCCCGTTGAAGCCGCTGAAGCGTCCCGGAATGCTGCTGAATTTCACCAGATTCAGGAACTCCGCGATCGACGAACCGCTCGTCAGCAGGATGGTCAAAATCGCCGCCCAACGCATCGCCCGGAGCCCTGACGGAGCCGAAAGGACGGCGATCATAGCAATCTGCACCAGCAGCAGACGAGCGCAGGACATGGCCATCGAATCCAGCCCCGTGACATTGTGACGCGCCAAAATGACGATATCCAAGAGTCGATAAACCGGCAGAGCCAGCAGAAGGAGCGCCGCCAGACAAAAACGCGGACGACTCAGTAGCCCCACCGTCACACAAAAAACAAAGACCAGCGGTGTAAAGAGGCTGGGTTTAAAAGGCGAAACGCCCGCATTGTAGGACCCAATGACAACATCAGCCGCCAGCATCCCCATGAGAGTGCCACCGCCCCACACGTTGAGCCATTCGAGCCGTTGCTGAAACTTTGAAGTCATCGAAGGGGGAAAATAACCTTATTTTATATTGATACTATAATTTTTATAATTAACTTTTAAGAAATGTCTCGTTCGCCAACCATTGCGCTCATCATCCCTGCCTACAACGAGGCGCTGACAATTGCTGAGGTGATCCGCCGTTTTCATGCCGCTCTGCCTGAGGCTGAATTTGTCGTCGTGGACAATCGCTCAGCTGATAACACGGGAGACCTCGCCCGCGCGGCCTTGAAAGAATGTGGCGCACGCGGTCAGGTCATTCATGAAGCTCGCCCAGGCAAGGGCAATGCAGTGCGC
>CANHTV010000308.1 GCA_947463285.1 Verrucomicrobiaceae bacterium
CCGCCCTTGCTGTCATCGGGGCCGTGGCATTCCAGGCAGTGCTCGGCAAACAGCGGCTGAATGTCGCGCGAGTAGTCGGCGGCACTTGCTGCGGCAATAATGAGCGTGAAGATGAATAAGGCGGCCCCAATTTTCATTCAGTCTAGAACGGGACTGAGGGCAAGCTTCTTGTCATCACGAACTTAAATCAAATCCATCTTGCCCATGGCGGTCAGACCGCTAAATCAAAGAGTCTATGGTGCGACTTACAGTTCTCGGCAGCGGCAGCTCAGGCAACTGCGCGGTCGTGTCCACAGGTCGCACCACGGTGCTGATTGATGCAGGGTTGAGTGCCAAACAAATCTGTCTGCGCATGGAATCAGCGGGTTATTCGCTGGCACAACTTGATGGCATCTTGCTCACGCATGAGCATCAGGATCACACGGGCGGGCTGGAGGTGTTGAGCGGGCAATGTAACCTTTCCCTCTTTGCCACGCCGCTGACGCAGGAGACGCTTCTGGGCAGTCTGAAATTCCGTGGTGCTCCGTCGTGGAAGATTATGAATACGGGCAGCGCCTTCGACTTTCAGGATCTGCGGATCGAGTGCTTTGCTGTGCCGCATGATGCGGTTGATCCTGTGGGATTCATCATCGCCGATGAGGAATCACGCCTTGGTGTGCTCAGCGATGTAGGTTTCGTCACGAACCTGATCAAAGATCGCCTGCGTGCTTCCGACAGCCTTTTTATCGAGGCCAATTACGACACGCAACTCCTCGAAGCTGACACAAAGCGTCCTTGGGCCACCAAGCAGCGCATCAGTTCGAGGCACGGTCATCTTTCCAATGATCAGGCAGCGGAATTACTGGAGGAAATTGCACATCCAGATCTGCACCACGTGGTGCTTGGACATCTCAGTGACGACTGCAACGACCCCGATCGTGTGGTGAAGCGGATGCAGGAGTCGCTTCATCGCGTGGGAGTCAAAGACACTCGCGTCATCTGTGCCGAGCGCCGTCAGCCGACGCAGACCATTGAAGTGGCGAAAAAACGCCAGACCATCGCTCTCAGCAGCACCCAGCTTGGGCATCAGCAATTAGCACTTTTTTGAGGTTCCCTATATTTAAGATTGAACCGGGCCTGCGTCTAGGAAGGTTGGAGTCTCATGCGCGCTCTACTCATCCTTCTCACGGGTTTATTGCTGATTTCTTTGGCTTGGTTTGGCTGGTGGGTCTGGGGCCGATCCCCCGAGGCGCAGGTGCTGGCACGGCAGACGGATTTCCTCGTTGCGGTCGAGGATCGAGACTGGGACGAGGTGAAGTCCATGCTCACCGATGATTACATGGACGACTACGGTCACGACCGCGAAAGCGCCGTGGAAGATGCCAGTCAGGTGCTCGGTGGCTTCATCGTGCTGACGGTGAAATCAGAAGTCGTTTTCAAACAAGTCGTGCCAGACCTGGCCATGCTAAAGTTGAAAATCCAGATGGAAGGCAAAGGTCTCGGTCTCAGTGAAGTCGTGATGGGACACGTGAACAACATGACGCTACCCTGGTTCTTCCACTGGCATAAAAAAGGCCCCTGGCCCTGGGACTGGAAGATCGTCCAGATCCATCAGGATGAGCTGCGCATGCCTTAGTTGGCAGGTGGTTCATCATTTCGAGATCAATGAGGGATGATCACTTCTTTACCAGCGACTCCAGGTAATCGAGCAGGCTGGCGAATTCCTTCACGGTGAAGTTCATCATCAGGCCGGGTGGCATCATGCTCATGGGCAGCTTTTGGCGTTCTTTGATGTCATCAGTTTTGAAGGTGAACTCCTGGGAGGCGATGTTGCGCAGTTTGACCTCGTTGGCTCCTTCGAGAGTGATGAAGCCCATTTGCTGGGTGCCGTCCTTCAGCGTGATCATCTCGCTGGCGAAGCCTTGGGCGATGGTTTTGTTCGGATCGAGGATGTTTTGGGCGAGATCAGGGCGCTTGTAGGTTTGGGCGATGTTGCCGAGGTAGGGGCCTTTTTGGGCTTCGGTCTCCTTCACGGTGTGGCAGGCCACGCAGGTGGCTTTGGTGAAGATTTGCTCGCCGAGGGCGATGTCGCCTTTTTCCTTCAAAACGGCGGCGAGGGCCTCCTCGGGCTTCAAGGTCATGAGCTTGGGTGTTTTGTCCTCGATCTTGGTGATGCGCATGGCCTTCGCGGCGCGTTCGGCGGCGCCTTTGACTTCGGCATCGGGATCATCGAGCGCGGCGAGCACTTTGGCGGCGCTGGGCATGTGCTTGGAGGCGCTGATGGCGTCGATGATGAGCTTGCGGTGCTTCGGATCAGCCCAGCCTTTGTCGAGCGCCTTCTGCGTGAGCTGGATGGACTCGGGGCTGCCCGTTTTGCGGTTTGCGAGGTTCAGCAAGGCGGCATTGGCATACATCGACACCGGCCACTCGGCCTTCTCGGCGATCTGCTCGATGAGCTGGTGGTGGTTTTCGAGCTTCGGCGCGTTCAGGAAGGCGGCCAAAGCGGCATCGTAGTCCTTGCCGGAATCCGGGAGCTTTTTGAGAGGCTCTAGGGCGGCCAAAGTAGCAGAGACGCCGACGGCGCTGTCGGTTTTGGAGAGGGCGGTGATCGCCTGCGCCAGCGTCGCCGGTCCGACGGGTCCGACCTGTCGGATAAGTCCGACGAGCAGCGGCACGGCCTCCGCAGGCACCTCATCTGCCATGGCGATCTGCGCCACGGCATCTGGGATGACCTTCGGGTCCTGCTTCGCGAGTTCGAGGATGCGCTTGAGGGAGTCATCGGAGCGGATGCGGTTCCGGCTCATCTCCTTCACAAGGAAGGTCGCTTCTTCCGGTGACGCCTTGGCCAATGCATCGCGTAGGGTGACGTAGATCTTGTCGGTCTCACTCCAACCTTCCGGCTGGTAATAGGGCCCCCGCGTGTCCGGCCGTGTGCCCCACGAATCGCCCTTCCACTCGCCTTCCTTGAAATGCAGTCGGCACAGCGCCGCGAGGATGCCCTGGCGCAAAGCGGGATCAGTGGCCTTGCCGAGACGCTCAATGAGGCCGGTGACGACTTCGGGTTGGTGCATCATCGCAAGAGCTCGAAGTGCAGAGTTCAAAGCGGACTGCTTGTTAGAGTCTACCAATTCAAAAGTGACGGAACTTTCGTCAATCTTGGCAATCGCGTGGATTGCCACATGTCTCACCAATGGATCGGCGTGCTCGAAAGCGAGACGAACATAAGTTTTTTCCTCTTCCAGGCTCTTGGCAGTCCATAGGTTGGCCTTGGCCAGCAGAAACTCTTCATCTGTCCACCAGTTGGGACGATTGGTGATCCAATCCGGCGTTGAGAAATTGATGCCTGTAGAAGGTCGTCCGGCAGGTGTGGCGAAGCGTTGCAGCAAGGTGAGCAACTTCAGAGTCCGGGCATCTTTGATCTCCCCGACTTGCAGACGCTGATCGCCAGCTCGCTCGAGCGCTATCGCAAGACCGGCTGTGAATGCAGTCGTGACATCAGCATTCTGCAACTGCTCCGTGAGCAGCTTTTCCCGAGGCTCAGAGAAAGTTCTCCTCACCAACTCCCTCTGCGCCTCCATCCTCCGGCGGTTGCTCGGTGACTCCAGCACCTTCACCAGCTCCTCATCCTTCGCCTTCGCGAAATCGGGCAGCTGCTCGGCTTTGAAGCCCTTGGGCTTCACCTGCACGATGTAACCGACGTCCGGTCCGGCCCAGTCGAACGTTGCGCCTTTCCAACTGGCGCAATAGACGCGGCTCATGCCATCGACATCGGCGTCGGTGGGGCGGGTCATTTTGATGAAGGGCTCGGGCTTGCGGGTTTCTTCGAAGGTGGCGCCTTTGGGCTTCACCTGATGATGCCAGAGAGCACCGCTGCCCCAGTCGCAGGTGAAGGGGGCGTTGTTCCAGGTGCCGAAGCCGGGTTCGTCGATATAAACCGCACCGCAGCCGCTGCCGCCGCCGTAGTCCGCCAACGGCTGGATAGCCTCGTCATTGAAGTTTTTGTAGAGGCGCGGGTAGCCGTGGTCATCGAGGCCGGTGAAGTGGTGGAAGCGCACGTTCCAACCGCCGCCGTCGTTCGTGTTGTCGCGGGCGAAGATGTCCATCAGAGGACTGATCGCTACTTCCAGGATGTTGCGCGTGCCGGTGGAGTAGATCTCCAGGCCGGTGCCGTCCGGACGCACGCGGATGACGCCGCCGCCGCGATGCTGGAGCGTCCTGCCATCGGTGCCGGTGGCCTTCAGGAAACCGAAATCGCCGCCCGCGATGTAAAGCCAGCCGTCGATGCCGAGACTGAGGCCGTTCGTCGTGTGATCGGCGGGGCGATCTTTGAAACCAAAGGCAATGTCTTTGACGAGGATGTTTTGCTTTTCGGCCACGCCGTCTTGATCGGCATCAATGAACTCGCTGAGGTGCGGCGGATGCACGAGGTAGAGGCGATCATGATCCCAAACGAGGCCGCGAGGTGAGTCCACTTCAGCAAAGACCTTCGTCTCATCCGCACGGCCATCACCATCGAGATCGCGCAGGCGGATGATGCGACCACGCTTCGGATTGCGACCTAGCGAGCCGTTTCCGTCCGAGGAAACATAAAGCGTGCCATCCGGCTCCGCGGCAACGAAGACAGGGTAATTCGCTGCGGCGCTATTGGCAAACAGCGTGACCTCAAAGCCCTCGGCGACCTTTACATCCTTCAAAATGGCAGCTTCCTCCTCCGGCGTAAGCTTCACGATCTTCGGGGCGACGTTGCCTTCCTTGGCGCGCGGATCATTGGCCTTGTCATACTCCTTCTTTTGCTCGGCGCTGAGCTTGGGCGCGATGGCTTTGATGCCGGGGCCTTTGAGCTTCACCTCGCGGATGCTGGCCCAGCCGCCATGGTCATTACCTGTGCAGGTGATAACGATTTTCTTGGCCTGCTTGGCTGCCAAAGCATGGCTTGGGGAGATGGAGATGTCTGCCACCATTTTGCCGTCGATCTCGATCTTGTGCTGGTAGGACTTGTC
>CANHTV010000309.1 GCA_947463285.1 Verrucomicrobiaceae bacterium
CTGAATTTCATGGGCCTTCATGCCTATGTGCCGCAGGTCATACATAACACGCTCTCTATGCTCGGAGCCTGCGCGGTGCCGCTGGCGGTACTCATCATCGGTGCCTCCATCGCGGACATCTGGGGACGCGAAAAAATGCGCTGGTCCATCGCCGTGCTGGCCCCGCTGCTGCGGCTGGGGATCATTCCCATCGCCTTCATCGCAGCCGCCTGGTTCCTGCCTTTGACCGTGGAGCTGAAACGCATCCTGGTCATCCAGGGGGCCATGCCCAGCGCCGTCTTTAGCATCATGGTGGCGAAGCTCTACGGGGGGCATCCCGCCACGGCGGTGCAGTGTGTGCTCAGCACCACGCTCGTCAGCATCATCACCACACCTCTCGTCATCGCCTGGGCTATCAAGGCCATGGCTCTCTGATCCTTTTTCACTCCCTCTCATCTCATGGACTACCCAGACGACACTCAAGATCTCGAAGAACTTTCCCCTCTCATGCACGCCATCGTGCCGAAACTCGTCGCTTGCCGCATCCGCGAGTATCAGCCAGCTGATCTAGAAGCCTGCATCGACATCTATGAATCCAACATGCCCGACTTTGTCTCGCCGGATGGCTTGGAGCGCTTCATCGAGTTCCTCCAGATCGGCACCTCCTACTACCTCGTCGTCGAGCATGATGGCGACATCGTCGCCTGTGGTGGCTTGGAGCTGGTGGGTGACTCGGATGCCGCCACGCTGGTGCATGGCATGGTGCATGGGGAATATCACCGCCGGGGTTTTGGAACCACGCTACTCGCAGCGCGCTTGGCACTGCTGGAGACGGATGATCGCCCCGTCGAAATCTGGGCCAAAGTCGGCACCGAGGCCATGCCCTTCTATGGTCGTTTTGGCTTCGCCTATCATGCCGCCACGGATGGTCGCTCGCGTGAGCAGGCCAGCCTCTGGCTAAGCATGGATGGTCAGGACATCCTCGACACGCGTGATGCTCTGGAGGAGCGTAGCATCCGCATCCTGCTGAATGAGGATGAAGACGCCGATGACGAGGAGCAGGACTGAGCACTCATGCCTGGGCTTCCACCTCGATCTCCGCTGCCTGCAGGCTGCGTAGAGCTTGGAGCGTCCACACCACCGGGTAGAGCTTTTCGTGATACCACAACCGGGCAAAATACAGCCCGATGGGCGCTGCGGGGAAAACCGTCCCGTCCGCCGTGTCCTCCAGAAGCCAACACGCCCCACGTTTTAAAACCAGCGTCGATACGCTGTCGGGTTTGTTTTTCCGGCACAAACACAAGGCATGAAGAGTGACTGCCGTCTCCTCGATCGTCGCCGGTGCCGAAGCATCCCCACCCCAGCCACCGTCCGCTTTCTGCTGGCTCATCAGATAAGCCTGTCCGCTTTCGATCAAGTCACCGGCTTGCTCCGCCAGCGCGGCAGCTCCACTGAGATAACCCACCACCATGGCCGTGCCGTACACGGGATTATCTTCATGGAGAGCATTCTCATTGCCGAACCAAAGCGGAATCCACGAGCCATCCACCCGCTGCGTTTTCGCCAGATAACGTAAGGCGGAACGCGTCGCTGCGACGAGGCGATTTCTCAGCGACTCCGGCTGCCAAAGCCACCACGCTAGCAACGCATGAGCCGTCAGCTCAGGCGAGCTGCGATCAAACGGCAGCGTGCCCCAGCCGCGACAAAACGTCGGCATCCCACCATCACGATTTTGCAGATCCAGCAGCCAGCGGCAGCCAGCCAATGCAGCAGACTCAGCTTCGGAGCCTTGGGTATGCAGAGCGATCAGCGCCCCTGCCGTGTCATCCGCATCCGGCACACCGCCGGGTAGATCCGTCCAGGCCCAGCCACCGGGATCGGCATTCGTGAAAGGATGCACGTCTTGATATTGCTGCCGTAGCAGCCAGGTCCGAGTCTCGGCCGACATCTCACCTAGCGCCTTCACGGAAAGCGTCGTGCCCCAGGTCGCGAGATTGGTATCAATGGGCCAGCTGCCATCCGCCCTCATCGAGGCCGTAAGAAACGCCACCGCACCTGGCACACAGGGATGCTCTTTTTCACCCGCCGCCGCCAGCGCCATGGTCACAAAGCTCGTTAGCGGTGTCGCCTCCAGGTAGCCACCGCTGCTGGGTTGCAGCGTCTTCAGCATCGGCGAGATCCGTTGCCACAAAGCCACCCGCAGCCAGCGCAGCGGATTCCACCAAGCAGGCGGTGCATTTTTGAAGCGTGTGTAACCAATCGCGATGAGAGCCGGTAGCGCATAACTCACCACAGGCAGGCCCACCGAGCCGAACCAACGACGTGGCAAAGCCGCCAGTTCAAAAGGTAACGGTAACACACGCCTCCAGGCGTTCACTCCGAGCGTCCCGCTGATGCAACACAGCATCAAAATCGGCACCGAGAAGGTTTTATCCCGCCCATAGCGCGCGATCACAGCCTGCATGATTTTCTCTGGCTCCAAGGACCCGACAACAGAGGTAATCCATGCTTCGCAGTTTTTCTCCGCGTCTCCGCGTCTCCGCGTCTCCGTGTCTTGGCAGAGGCTCAGTGCACTCCAACACAGCAGCGTGGTGGACAGATTACTCTTGCTGATCGTCGTGTCCCCCCAGCCGCCATCAGCATTTTGATGCCGCACCAGCCAGCCCGCCCCAGCTTGGATCAGGTGCGCATGCCTCACCGCATCCACCCCATGCAGCGCCACGATGGCCGTAGCCGTACTCAGCGCACTGCTGGAGAGTTCCCCCGTCCAGTGTCCCGCCTCATTTTGAAGAGTCAGCAGGTGCTGTCGTGTCTTGTGAAGGGCTGTTTCGATTCGGGCAGGCATGACATCAGTGAGGTGGAGTAGCTGGCTTTACACCGCCTTAAACACAGCGCCTTAAATTTCATCATTAACGGCTCCAGAACGGAAGTCAGAGTCGGCCTGAAGATGGAACTTTGAGACGGATAAGATCTCTCCACCAGCCGCCGCCCATGCATGAAATGGGCCCATGCATTTTTTGAATTGCCCGCGAAAGAGCTTTCTGATTTAAAAGCGCAAATCCGGCAAATGATATGAATTTAATCCCCTCATTGCCAACACTCAAACAACGCCATCGCGGGTTTGGGGACGGGTTATTTTTGAGGAGCCTCACCACGCCAGATTTATTCGGAGTTGGTCGAGTCAATGATCCAGCTCGGCCAAGCCAACAGAGCCAGCGACCAATCCTGCGGGGCAGTTTTCCACATCATCGGAGCTGCCCCTTTTTCTTGGGGGCGACTCAGCCAACATTTACCATCAGCCCCATTTCCTTTGAGGAAGCCTTCAAACCCCGCCCTTTAGCCTCCATCTCCTATGCGCCTTCTCCATTGGGACGACGTCAATCCCCACAGCGCACCGCCCGGCCAACCCTACCGCTGACGGCTACCTCGACACAACACCAATCCCCACCGCCCTAACGAAATGGAAATACCGCGCCATCAACCGCGTGGACGACCCCCAGTCGGCCTATCGAGCAGTGAATCCAGCGTGAGTGTGGGGGATGACAGGAAATCGAAATCACAAACCACAAGCCTAACTAATTAATAGAAAGCCATGAAACAAACACATTAATCGGGAAGAATAAATGGCATGTATTCACTGCCATTTCACTATCAGCCACACTTCTAAACGGTGACCTCTTTGCCCTCTGCAACTCATGTGAAGTCATTCCAATCTTACAGAATGAACAAGGCGCACTGACGGCGGAACAAAATCAGGCAGAAAATCTCGCTAAGATCTCAAGCGACAACGGTTTTGAGGAAACCGCGGAACGATATGAGGAGCAAGCTAGGCAAATGGGTAATCAGATTGAGAATATAGATTCAATGATCGATAGTGCATCGGCCTGCTGCACTTGTTCTGAGCCGACGGAAGGATTTGAGCCAGAGGATCTCGAGCCTGATCCTGATTTTGATGGGGCGATAGATTCGGCGCTACCGAACGAAAGCGATCCGAATATATGCACGAATCCAAACAGCAATGAGTAAGCCATAATCAACCCATGTGGCTCGAGTAGCTTTGGCTACCGAGCCACTCTCAATCATTTTTTATGATGAATTACGCACCCAAAGTCGTCCTGATGGTTAGTGTGCTAATGGCTGTGACTCTCTGGCTATTCATCAAAAGTGACGATAAGACTCAGTCGTCTGAGCAAGGAAATAAGCCGCACATGATCGCGCATTCGAAAGGCTCGTTGCAAGAGAGCGTTTCCGAAAAACCGAAAGCTGAATCGTCGTTGCAGCGGCTTGAAGAGAACCAGAAAGAAAAGACAGCGTTCAATGAAGAAATGGCGCTGCGCGCTTCAAAAATCGCAGAAGAAATGAGCAAGGTGAATGTTAATGAGCAGCGCCAGAAAATCACCCAACGCATGAAACGAAATGAGCCGAGACTAAGGCACTTAATGCATGAATGGGGTCTAACAGAAGATCAAATCATACTGGCGTTGGATACGCTACATCAACGTGCTGACATGAACTTTGATGCATTGATGGAAGCCTCGATCAACACACCTGCTGATGTTGGGGATAGATCAGACCTTGGTAAAGTGAAGGCAAGAATCGCCAAGACTCAGGCAAACATAGATGCAGCTAAACTTTTGGCCGAGTCTGTGTTGTTGCCTATGTTAGGTCGTGAAAGGTTTGATTTGCTCAACAAGCACGAACGAGAAATCGAAAAAAATTATCTCAAGCCGGTAAATGACTGAAGGGAACCTCAGCAAACTCAAAAATCCGACTACCCTGAAGAAGGAAGTATCCGTCTGATTGTTAAAACATAAGGGCAGCTCTGGATAGGAGGTGTTTTCTTAGAGTGGTTGGGAGCGTGGGAAATAGTCATTTTTGTCTTCCATCTCCTGCTTTGGACGGCTGATGGAGCCTTTGTCGGGCAGCTTTTTCGATGTGCGTGTGCTTTCAGGGCTGGTCTTTGCCTCTCGGGGGCGGCTTTGAGGGCTCGGC
>CANHTV010000310.1 GCA_947463285.1 Verrucomicrobiaceae bacterium
GCCGCTGTGGTTCATGAAGAAGCCTCGGCTCTGGAGGCGCTGGCCTTGCTGAAAGAACCTCTTCGCTGATCCTGTTTCGCTCAATCTACCGACATGAAAGCCCCCGCTTTTTTCCCCCTCTTTGCAGCACTCGCTCTCACTGCGTCCGCGGGAGAGATCAAAACCTTCACCATCAATGCCGATGAATGGGCTGAAGGTGAAGTTCCCAAGGAAGTCTTCGTCGTTGATGGCACGGTGAAGATCGCTGCTAAAGACGGTAACAA
The DNA here is from genome assembly GCA_947463285.1 of Verrucomicrobiaceae bacterium. Taxonomy (GTDB): domain Bacteria; phylum Verrucomicrobiota; class Verrucomicrobiia; order Verrucomicrobiales; family Verrucomicrobiaceae; genus Prosthecobacter. Next base: position 264 of record CANHTV010000310.1, read on the forward strand.
GGCGATCATGATTGACGCCACACCGATTGTGGATGCGAGCGCCCAGCTGGCGGTCTCCGCTGCGGGTGCCGCCAGCATTCAGGCCAAAGTTTTCGCCAGCAAGCGCGCACGCAGCGTGCCGAAATTTGGCGTCAGCGTGCATGGAATGAGCGGCTACCGCCTGCTCATCAATGCCGCGAAAAAGCAGCTGGAACTCGTGAAGAGTGACATTGTTGCTGCCAGCGCTCCTTACACCTGGACAAGTGAGACCTGGGTGAAGATGAAGCTCGAAGTGAAACCCGGTGTTGGTGAGGCCTGGGTGATCGAAGGTAAGGCTTGGGCGGCTGATGCTCAGGAGCCAGCTGGGGCCACGGTCAAAGCCGAAGACAAAGGTCTTAAAGGCCAGGGAAAGTCAGGCGTCTGGGCTACACCCTACTCTGAAACACCGATCTATTTTGATGACATCGAAGTGAAGGTTGAAGTGGCTGCAGCGCCTTGAAATTTTTTTGTGAAAAAGAGCAGTTTTCATTTGCCAAAATTTTCACTGCCGGTATTATCACGGCCCACGTTTCTGGAACTGGAGCGGTAGCTCAATTGGTTAGAGCGCCAGCCTGTCACGTTGGAGGTTGCGGGTTCAAGTCCCGTCCGTTCCGCCAGAAGTGAAAAAAGCCCGTTCAGCAATGAGCGGGCTTTTTGCTTGTTAGGGTTTCTGGCTCAACTCCGTTCCTTCACCCACCATGTCTTCTCCAGATCATCAGCATGACAATGACATCGCCCGAGTCACGCAGCGTGCCAAAGATATCGAGGACAAGCTGCCCAAGCTCAAAGCCTGGATGGAGCAGGGAAAACTCATCCTCTCCATGGTCAAAGATTACTGGAGCGGCAAATACCGTGAAGTCCCCTACTGGGTCATCAGTGCAGGCGCACTAGCTCTGCTTTATGTGCTGAACCCCGTCGATGTCATCCCTGACATCATCCTCGGAGTCGGCTATCTCGATGACGCCACGGTCGTGGCGTTTTGTCTCAAGCTCATCGAACGTGAACTCGAGCGCTACAAGGAGTGGCAGGTGGCACAAAAGAATCCCTCAGCAGCCAAGTCTAGCAAGGGGCCGGTCATTGATGTGTGATCGCTCACGCGAGCTTTTCATACTCCAGCAGCGTCGGCTCCATGGCGCGCAGTGCTTCTGACCAAAAAGCGACGGACGTCAGATCGGCTCCCAAGGTTTGGTGTGCCACCTTTTCACAGGAAGCGCTGCCAGTGGCGGCAAGGAAGGCTTCGTAACGTGGCAGGAAAGAAGTGCCCTCCGTTTTGAAGCGGGCAAACAATGCCTGACTCAGCAGGTAGCCGAAGACGTAGGGGAAGTTGTAAAACGAAACGCCCGTGATGAAGAAGTGCATCTTCGAGGCCCAGAACATCGGGTCCGTGCCCTCCGGCAGCAGCGTGTCACCGTAAAGCTTGCGCTGCGCCTCATTCATCAGTTCACCTAGCTTGGAGACGGGCACCTCTCCACCAGCACGCTCCGTGTAAAAAGCTTTTTCGAACTCGTAACGCATGGGGATGTTGATCAGGTAGGCGTGGGCTCTTAGCATCTCCTGATCCAGCAGGTATTTCTTCATGGCCGGTGTCAGGGCATCATCAGTCAGCAGCCCGTTCAGCAGAATCATTTCACCAAAGTTCGAGGCCGTCTCCGCCAGCGTCATTGGATAGCTGGCCGCCAGCGAGCGTGCGGGCCGCAGCACGCAGGAGTGCCAGGCGTGTCCGGCTTCATGCGCCAGCGTCACCATGTCATGCACCGTGCCGTGCCAGGTCATGTAGATGCGCTCCTCACGTTTCAGCAGAGAGCCCGTGCAGAAAGCGCCCGGCCTTTTGCCCGCACGCGGCTGCGCCTCCACCCAACGCTGTTGCAGGATCTTTTGAAAATAATCTCCCAGGCGTGGATACGCGCTTTTGAAAGCTCGCTCCACTGTCGCGCAGGCTTCATCCCAGGTGAGTGGTTTCTCGTCAGGTGCCACCACCTGCGGGGCCTCCAGATCAAAGTAATGCAGCGCGGATGTGCCCTGAAGTTTCGCTGCCGTACGGATCGCGCGGCGTGGCAGCTCGATGTGCTCCAGGATTGCCGTCATCATTGCCTCCAGCGATGCGCGGCTCATGGCACCATCAAAAAGCGGCGCGTCGAGGAAATGCGACAGGCCGCGGTTTTCATAAAGCTTCAATCGCGTGCCGGCGATGCCATTCAGCCCTGCCACCAGCGTGTCCGCATGATCCAGCCACGGTTTTTGCCCGGCATGAAACGCCGCCTCGCGCAGCCTGCGGTCCGGTTCCGACATCAGCGCCCGGCGCCGGGCCATCGGCACCGATTCCGTGTGGCCGTCTGGGAAAGTCATGTCGAAGACCATCTTGCCCGTCAGTGTGTCATACAGACGGCCCCAGGCATGAAGCCCGTTGACATTCAGATCAGCCGCCAGCGACTCCATCTCCGCACTCATCTGGTGAAGCCCATCCTCACGCATCCGGCGCACCGCATGTCCCGCACCTTGCAGGGATTCAGCCGCCAGCACTTGGGCAAAGGCCGGCTCACTCAGCGCCGCCAGTGCCCCGTGCAGACGGGCTTTGATCTTCAGGCTGCCTGCTTCCAGCGTCGAGACCCACGCCTCATCGCTTTTCACCGCTTCATCACTGGCATCATCGGCAGAAAGGCAGCCCAGATAAGCCGAAAGATGCCCCAGCCGATCATTCAGAGCCTCAAAATCAACGATCATCTGCACCAGCTCAGCCACATCCGCCTTCAGCGTCAGCGCCCGCTTTTGCATCAGCTCCAGGTCGTCACGCAGCGCCGTTTTGAAGGCTGCATAATCAGGCGCAGCGAAAGCAGAGAACCAGGAAACAAGCGACCAACGGTCAGGAGTGAGTGGTGTATCGATGGACATCCTCGCCTCATAGCGCGGAATCCACAGGCAGCAAATCCGACTATGCCACGAGCTCGAAGATGCCAAACGAGCCCGGCACATGAAAGTCAGGCCGCTCTGTGCCGGGTGATACCCACGGCATCCAGCCCGGTTTCACTGTGCCATCAGCGAGATGCGAAAACTCACCGCGATAAACCCCCGCGAAAAACTCCGTCGCGTCCGGTTTTAAAACACCCCAGTCACGCAGATCCTGTAAAGCCAGACTGCCTTCCACCGTGAAGCCCGTCGGATGTCTCGTGGCTTCCAGTTTAAGCGACTCACAGGACCACTCCCAGTCCACCTGACGATAAAACGCAGCCTTGTACATCAGTGCCTCTCCCGCAGGACTCATTTCAAAGCAAAAATAAGCAGTGAGTGATAAATCCGGCGTCAGGAAAATCTCCACGCGATCGGAGGCCAGCACCCGTTCCTTCAGCGTCGCGCCGGTTCCCAGCACCAGATCTTCATCGTGGCACTCAAAGCGGAAATACAGCCGCTCATCATCCCACAGCGCCTGGAAACGCGTCGCCGGAGCCACTTTGTCCTCCCAGGGAAAACTGAAATCAGAGAGCACCACCGCCGACTCCCAGCAGGGCAGGGCCGAGGTACATTTTTTCACGCAATAATGCTTCATCGTCACAGTCATGCCACGCCACGCCTCATTTTGCATCTCTGGCGGCTGTTTCTTCTGAAAAAAGGTGCCTGGCGCGTCCGGTTTTCGCTCGCTAGAAGGGCAGCTCCCGCACACACTCCGCGCTCACTTTCCCCCAACATCACCCGAATGAAAAGCTACGCCCTCGGCATCGACTACGGCACGAACTCCTGCCGCTCCCTCCTCATCGACCTCGAAAACGGCGCAGAAGTCGGCTCCACCGTCTTCAACTACCCCAGCGGCGAGATGGGCATCCTGCTCGATCCTAAAGACCCCCACGTCGCCCGCCAAAACCCGCAGGATTACCTCGATGGCCTCGAAGCCGTCACGCGTGGAGCCTTGCAGCAGGCCGCCGCGAAGGTCCCCGGCTTCGATCCCGCCCAAGTCATCGGCATCGGCATCGACACCACTGGCTCCACCCCCATCCCCGTGGACCGCAGCGGCACCCCGCTCGGCCTCCTGCCTGAGTTTAAAGACCACCTCAACGCCATGGTCTGGCTCTGGAAAGACCACACCGGTTATGCTGAAGCCGCCGAGATTACCCAGCTCGGCACCGAGCTTCGCCCCCACATCATGGCCAAATGCGGCGGCATTTACTCCAGCGAATGGTTTTGGAGCAAAATCCTCCGCCTCCGCCGCGTGGACCCGCGAGTCTTCGCCGCCGCCTACAGCTTCGTCGAGCATTGCGACTGGATCCCCGCCGTGCTCACCGGCAATACCGACCCGCTCACCCTCAAGCGCAGCGTCTGCGCCGCCGGGCACAAAGCCATGTTCAGCCGTGAATGGGGCGGCCTGCCGGACAAAGACTTCCTCGCTAAGCTCGACCCTGCCCTCGCCGACCTCCGAGACCGCCTTTACAGTGAAGCCCACACCACCGACACCAAAGCCGGCGACCTCTGCCCCGAATGGGCCCAGCGCCTCGGCTTAAAACCCGGCATCGCCATCGCTGTCGGAGCCTTTGATGCCCACACAGGTGCCGTCGGTGCAGGCATCAAAGAAGGCACCTTGGTGAAAATCCTCGGCACCAGCACCTGCGACCTCATGATCGCCCCCACCAGCCAGCCCCTCGCCGACGTGCCCGGCGTCTGCGGCATCGTGGATGGCAGCGTCCTGCCC
>CANHTV010000311.1 GCA_947463285.1 Verrucomicrobiaceae bacterium
CTCGTCGCGAATATGACCTGCCTTCGCCTCATCAGCAGGCATCGCGATGGCGGCGTTCACATGCGGGCGAGCTGGCTTTTCTCCCGCAACGACGTGCTGGCAAATCTGGGAGTCATCAGCGCGGCGGTTCTCGTGACACTCACCGGCTCGCGCTGGCCAGACCTCGCCATCGGCTTGCTCATCACCATCATCGTCCTGCGCGGCGGGTTTAGCATTTTGAAGGATGCCAAAGCCGAATCAGCGAAGACCTCCCACTAAACCATGCTTTCCCATCTCATCACCTTCGCTATGCGGCAGCGTGCCGCTGTGCTGCTCGCCACGTTCATTCTCATTGGCATCGGCTCATGGTCGGCCATTCATCTGCCGATTGATGCCGTTCCCGACATCACGAACCCGCAGGTGCAGATCAACACCGCTGTCAATGCGCTCGCACCCGAGGAGATCGAAAAGCTCGTCTCCTTCCCGATTGAAAGCGAGATGGCGGGCCTGCCGCAGATGGTGGAGCTGCGCTCTTTGTCCAAGTTTGGCCTCTCACAGGTCACCATGGTTTTCCATGACGACGTGGACCTTTACCGCACGCGCCAGCTCGTGACCGAGCGCCTGCAAACCGTGCTCGATGAACTCCCGCCCGGCCTCACGCCAAAGCTCGCGCCTGTCGCCACCGGCCTCGGCGAAATCTTTTATTACAGCCTCGATTACAGCGCCGACGCGAAGACCAAGCCCGCCACACGCGAGGCTCAGCTTATGGCCCTCGCGCAAATCCAGGAGTATCAGGTCAAGCCCCTGCTGCGTGGCACGCCCGGCGTCGCGGAGGTGAACACCAGCGGTGGCTATCAAAGGCAGATCGTCATCCAGCCTGACCCCGCACGCCTCGCCGCACGCGGCATGTCGCTCGACATGCTCGCCGAGATCATCGAGCAAAACACCCGCAACGCAGGCGGCGGCTACGTCGAGATCGGTGGCGAGCAGCTCATCGTCCGCGCCGCCAGCCGCGTGAATGACATCGAGCAAATCCTCGCCATCCCGCTCAAGTTCGCAGGCGGCGTGAAGCCCATCCTGCTCAGCGAAGTCGCCACCGTCAGCATCGGCAGCGCCTTCCGCACCGGAGCCTCCACTGATGATGGGCGGGAAGCCCTCATCGGAGCCACCATCATGCTCGCGGGCGAAAACTCCCGCCTCGTCGCCCAGGCCGTGCGAGCCAAGCTCACCGAGATCCAGCCCAAGCTCCCGCAAGGCGTCGTCATCCGCGCTTTGTATGATCGAAGTGATCTCGTCAGCCGCACCATCGCCACGGTGGAGAAGAACTTGGCCGAGGGCGCATTGCTCGTCGTCGTCGTGCTCTTTGCGCTGCTGGGAAACTTCCGCGCCGCGTTCATCGTCGCCCTAGTCATCCCACTTTCCATGCTCATCGCCATGACCGGCATGGTGCGCTATCACATCAGCGGAAACTTGATGAGCCTCGGTGCCATCGACTTCGGCCTCATCATTGATGGCGCAGTCGTCATGGTGGAAAACATCGTGCGTCATCTTGGCGAGCGGCAGCACGCGCTTGGTCGCACCCTTACCGTCCGCGAGCGCACGGATGAAGTGCTCAAGTCCGCCAAAGAAGTCGCCAACCCCATGTTCTTTGGCGTGCTCATCATCACCGTCGTCTATGTGCCCATCCTCGCGCTGCAAGGCATCGAGGGGAAGATGTTCAAGCCCATGGCCCTCGTCGTCATGCTCGCGCTCGGTGGTTCGCTGGTGCTCGCCGTCACCTTGATGCCCGTGCTGTGCTCGTATCTGCTCGGTGGGAAGATTCAGGAAAAGGACAACTGGCTCGTCACGCTAACAAAACGTCTCTACACGCCGCTGCTCCGCTTTGGCCTGCGGTTCAAGCCGCTCATCGTCCTGCCCATGCTCGTGATGTTTGGCTCCTCGCTGTGGGTCTTCACGCGGCTCGGCTCGGAGTTCATCCCGCAGCTCGATGAGGGCGACTTCGCCTTCCAGCTCATCCGCAGCAGCAGCGCCGGTTTGTCCTCCTCGCTTGAGTTGCAGAAGCAAAGCGAGGCCGTCATCCGCCGCGACTTCCCCGAGGTAAAAGAAATGTTCTCCCGCATCGGCACAGCCGAGATCGCCACCGACCCGATGAACCCCAACGTGGCCGACACCTACCTCATGCTCACACCGCGTGACCAGTGGCGGCAGGAGAATGGCAAGCCCATCAGCAAAGAGCACCTCGGCGAACTCATGCGCAAGGCGCTGCTCGATCAAGTCCCCGGCCAGAACATCCTCGTCACCCAGCCCATCCAGATGCGCTTCAACGAGATCATGGCCGGAGCACGCGCCGACCTCGTGTGCAAAATCTTTGGCGACAGTTACGACGAACTGGAGCGCCTCGCCGGAGAGGCCCGTAGCATCATCGGCGGCATTCGTGGCGGCAGCGAGACCGAGTTCGATAACATCGGCAAGAACCCCATGATCGAAATTCAACCCGACCGCGAAGCCATGCGCAAGTTCAACGTCCACGCCGACGAGTTGAACCGCCTCATCGAGACCGCGCTCGCTGGAACCGAGGTCGGCCTTGTCATTGAAGGCAACCGCCGCAGCCCCATCGTCGTCCGCCTCGGTGAAGACCGCCGCAGCGACCTCGAAGGCATCAAGCGCCTTGCCCTGCGCACCGAAGACGGCGGAATGCTCGCCCTCGGGCAGGTCGCCAAGATTGTCCTTGTCCCCCAGCCCGTGCAGATCGCGCGTGAAGATGCGCAGCGCCGCGTCAGCATCCTTATCAACGTCCGTGGACGCGATACCGAAGGCTTCGTGCAGGAGGCCACCCAGGCCATCCACGACAAAGTAAAATTCCCCGACGGCTACTACTTCGAGTTCGGCGGCCAGTTCAAGAACCTGCAAGAAGCCAAAGCCCGCCTCATGATCGTCGTGCCGCTAGCCCTCGCGTTGATCTTCGTCCTCATCTTCCTGAGCTTCGGCTCTTTCCGGCAGGCCACGCTCATCTTCATGTGCGTCCCGCTCGCCGTCACCGGCGGTATCTTCGCCCTGCATCTGCGCGGCATGCCCTTCACCATCAGCGCCGCCGTCGGCTTCATCGCCCTCAGCGGCATCGCCGTGCTGAATGGCATCATGCTCATCAGCTACATCAACCAACTGCGCGGCGAAGGCCGCGAGGTGCGCGAGGCCGTCGTCGAAGGCACACTCACCCGGTTGAGGCCCAAGCTCATGACCGCGCTCGTCGCCAGTCTCGGCTTCCTTCCCATGGCCCTAGCCACCGGTGCCGGCGCGGAAGTCCAGCGCCCCATCGCCACCGTCGTCATCGGCGGCATCCTCACTTCCACTTTCCTCACCCTGCTCGTCGTGCCTGTGCTCTACGAGTGGATCGAACGGAAAACCAAACCACCAACAAACACACCATGAAAACACTGCTAAACATCCTCATCATCGCCGCCCTCGCCACCACGTCCGCCTTTGCCGACGCCAAAGTCAAAGCCGGTCCCCGCAAAGGCCTCCTCCTCGATCTCGGCGGCAAACAAGCCGAGTTCTTCGTCGAAAAAGACCGCAGCATCAGCATCGCCGTCTATGACGCCGCGCTGAAAGCCCAGCCAGCCAGCACCGAAGTCATCACAGCCACCGCCGAAGCCCCCAGCGGCAAGGCCAAGATGGCCTTCGAGGTCAAAGACGGCAAACTCGTCTCCACCACCAAGCTCCCCGAAGGCGAAGGTTATCAAGTCGTCGTCCAGGCCCAAGCCGCCCCTGATGCCAAAAAGAAAAACTTCCGCATCAAGCTCCTCCTCTACACCTGCAAAGAGTGCAGCAACCCTGAATACGCCTGCACCTGTGCCGATCATTGAGATCGAAACCCATGGCCCATCATGCCCGGAAATGGCAATCACAAAGCCTACGACTACGCCGAGCGCATCCGCGCTCGGCTTCCCAGGCGCTTGCAAGAGCTGCGGGAGCGCTGCGGGTTGAGCAAATACGGCCTTGCTCGTGAAAGTGGCGTCAGTCGGGAATACCTCGGCAAGATCGAGCGTGGCAAAGCCAACCCCACCCTGCCCGTCACCGCGCAGATCAGCCATGGACTCGGCATGACGCTGGAGCAGTTCACCGGGGAGTTGGAGGATGGTGAAAGTAGTAGTGAGCTTTAGCTCGCCAAAACCTCGCAAGCCCCAGTGTCGGCCATTGCCCCAAACACCTCGCCACATGCCCCAGCGCATTACTTCTCAGTCCGTCACCTATGATTGACTAACGGCAGCGCCGGGGGCTGTGCTCCAATGGCCAGCGTCACACCCGACGCACGCCATGAACCTCCCGCTGACCTCCAAAACACGCTTTTTCGCTCTGGGAGGCCGTTTTTGCCCTCCAATCGCCATACCGCTCCAAATGGTATGGCTACCAGACGCTCCGGTAGCGCGGATGGCGGCCAGGGTAGCCACCCCGTGCCGTCGGGTAGCGCTACCGGCGCAAAAGGTAGGCCTACCCCGCCGTGCGGTATCCCTACCGAATGAAATGGGATGGCTCCCCAGACGAAAAGGTAGGCCTACCGCGCGGCAGGGTAGAGCTACCGCCGCAATGGGTATCCATACCTCGGCAAAAGGTATCGCTACCGCACGGCGCGATAGTCATCCCGCAAAAGCGACCCGCCACCCCGCAGGCGGCGGTATCGCCCCACTTTTGCACACCCTTCAACCCCGAACCTCGATTCCATGAACTGGGATAACGGCCAATGGGACAGCGGCACTTGGGACCAGCCGTCCGACTACTTTTCACCCCAAACCAAATCGAACAACCGCACCAAAATGAGAAGACAAACCTACTACCCCAGCCGCATCGGCGACCAAGTCAACTGGCTCGACAACTACGCCGTGAAACTGCCCATCCACGGAGCCGCCCTCGGCGTGATCGCGGGCGACATCACCGCCAGCGTGAACGACGCGAAATACGCCAACTACGTCCTCGGCAC
>CANHTV010000312.1 GCA_947463285.1 Verrucomicrobiaceae bacterium
ACCCAGTCTGCGAAGCAATGCCTTGAAGACTGAGGTAATTCGGAAGGTGCCTAACCTGAAAACGGTCCACTGATCGAAACCACTCAGATCCTCCAGAAGCTTAACCTTCTGTTTAACGGCATCACCAGCAACAATGCATGTGGCATGGTGAATAACGGCGTCACTAGGAAGCCATACGCCGTGCGTGCGCGCATAATATTCGGGACCAAGAAATGCCCACTTGGGTGCCAGCGGCCTGCGCAGCAGAACATTGATGGCATCCTGCTCATTACCCCTAGTTTCATGAACAGTCGTGTGCAGCACCGACTCAAAAAAAGCGAGCATCTGCTCATCGCAACGGAGCGCATAAAATCCCCCGCAGCCCTCATCACCTACCGCGAGAAGCCGCTGGATCGCGAATTGCAGTTCATTATCAGCAAAAGGTTGAAGCAGCCTCTCGGCAGTTAACCCAAAGAACTGAATATCCACATCTGACCAAAGAATGATCTTGCCGTGATGTCTTTTGATCGAGGCGATGATTTGCTCGATCTTGAAAAGAATGCAGCGTTTAAAATCATCAGCCAGAAACTCGCCTTTCCCTTCCTGCTCAAGGTCGATAGCAAATAACTCGAAGCTTTCCTGATCTAATGATGGCAGGAAAAAGCGATCGTATAGCACACGGTGAGAGGGTGTGATTACAGCGTATATAGGGATTCGTTCAGACATATTCAGACAATCTGTTATAAACACCTTTCAATTCGGCAGGATGTCACCAGTGCGCTTGGTTTGAGCCAGCCACCCCTTCAAATGAAGGCGTGCTTCTGATGAAACCATCCAGGCCCACATGCCTGTGCGCTGATACATTGCAAGCTCCCGACATGATACGTTTTTACAGGCAGAAACATACCAAACCAACCATGCACCGAAACAAAAGACTATCGCGGACCCAGTGACATCAGGCATCCAGTGCAGGACCAAACTGAGGACCACGGCCTTCATCAGACCAACAAAAAACAAGGCCGAAATATTGCGCTTCGCACCACCGACTAACAAAGCCACTCGGGAGTTGAACTGAAATAGGATCATAGGCAGAACCGCTAGAGAAAAAGGAATAACAGCATAACCTGATGTTGAAAAGGAAGAGCCATACAAGAGGTTCACTGTAAAAGGCCCCAAAAACATCATTCCAATCATTAAACACCAACCGAGTAAACCCAACATCCCAACCGATTGAGCCATAAAGGCTGAGCTTGCTTGTTGATCACGATTTTTGACAATGCGTGCAAGCCTAGGAATCAAAGGCACTAAAAGATAGGTCGCTAATTGGAGGGCAATCTCCAAAAGCTTCATGGCCGCTGCATAATCACCGGCAAGGGCCACCAAGCCAAACGCTCCTAGAATAATGACTTCAACTTTAAGAAAAAGTGACTCTGCCTGTCCTTGAACTGCTGTCTTCAACGCCTGGCGAAGAAGGTGCCTTGATGCGACCGCCAATCGCTTCCATCTCGGCTTACGCAACAGAACTGAAGCAATCAAGCACCAACCTAGCAAGGCTCCCACCAACATTTCAAAGGCCATCAGCATCAACTGCTGTCCGGGAGAACTACCGTAGATGGCAGCCACCATGCGGGTGATTGCGCCCAAGACCACAATCGCAGTTCCGATCATGGCGGCCCGGCTGGAATATCCAGTTGCATGCAGGCCTGAGAAATATAGCTGACCACCTTGGAGAACGAGCGGCAAGGTAAAGACCATGGTGTAAACAGCAACACTCCCAAAATTTTCTGAACCTGAAAACCACCAGGCGATCGCAACTACCAGTAATGCCCCAACTAAACCGAGAGCAGACATCAGATACACACCAGCTTGCGTATAAATTTCAGGCCTGCGGTGATGTCTTGAGGCCATCACCACGTGAGCCGAAGGGATTCCAAAATCACTCAACGCCATCACCAAACCCACCGTGGCCATAGCTGCCGAAACAACACCAAACCCTACATTCCCCAGCTGACGCCCGATAAAGATCGTAGCCGCGACTCCGCTAACTAATCGTGAGACATGACATGCTGCTAAAACAACAGACGTCATTCGAAACCACGATTGGTAAATTGATCTGACGCACCACTAGGCATTCGCTCCATAACGGATGCAGGCAAAAACCTGTGATGAGATTGTCGCAAGGGTTTGGGCAGAGAATTTGCCGCTTCGCCAGCCACCACGTTTTTCTGATTGGCTGAAATTCTCGCCCAAATGAAACCAAGCATTAGCCAAAGAAATACAGTGATTGGGAAAATCGAAGTGCGGGAGCCACTGAGCATGGATGTAGCCACTACACTACCTGCTGTTCCTAAAGCTAAAGCAGCCAGCCAACGCTCACGAGGTTCCTTGATGAGATGCATTCGCCGATGGGTGCGAGTCAAAAGCCAACCAAAAATCACAATGATAAGTCCAACGGTAACGGCTCCATAAGCAAGGAGCGACTGGGTCAAGGGGTCATGAGAATAGATTGACTCCCGGACTTCATCACTCACACCGAACAGGCTCCACACTTGGCTGTTACTGGACAATTGCCGAAAACCCTCCAACCGGTCACTGAATGTCTGAACACGCGTCAACTGCTCAATGAACTGAAACTCTGGAGGCAGCAGGGTGGAAATGAAAATCTGAATATCAGCCAAGCGCGACTGAAGCCAGCCCGAGATCAAAATCAGCGTGATGTATCCACTGATGGCAAAGCCATAGAAAAGCTTCAGCAAGAAGGGATTCATCAGCGTTAAGGTCATTACAGTGCCGAAAATCAGAATGAAAAAGTCGCTACGTGAGGTCGATGCCAGTAGTCCTCCCACATAACAAATACCAAGGACAAAATGAACCGGGTGAGGGAATCGCCGCCCTTTGGCGGTAAGTGGTCCAGATAAAAAGGACCACAGGGCCATGATGCCACAAATTGCCCCAAGTGCAGTCGGCGAATTGAGCGTTGAAAAGGGCCGAACGTCACCCGTGATCAATTGCTGGATCAAAATCGACATGCCCGTTTTGAGATACTCGATTTCATAGTCCGCCAAACCAAAAGCAGCCTGATAAATGCCGTATAAGGGTATCGGCAGATACGCAATAAGCACCCAGCGTATCAGTTTCACCTGATCTTCGGCTTTGGAATACAACAGAGGAATGACGAATAGGAAACAGGAGTAACCCGCCGTATTGGCCACCTCCTGCAAGGCCGCCATGACACCACCGGACTCTTTCCTGGCGATTATCAGTGACACAACCAGCGTAACTAGGATCACCAGAATGGCTTTCAGCTGATTTTTGCCGAAAGCCAGCCTGCCTTGGATGCCTTGGAAAAAAGCACCAATGGTGATGCCTGCCATCAAGGCTGGTGCGAGCCCAAGAACAAAAGCTAGATCAGTAAACGTCACTCGATCAGCGACTACCAGCAGCCGCTTGGCCCAGTCGATGTAGCCTGAGATGATCAGCATCAGCAATACAGCCGCCTTCGGTCGCCATATCCCAAAGAGCAAAGACCCACCCAACAAGTAACCAAAAAATCCACCCAACTGATTGCCTGTCGAAAGGAGTAGAGAGAGCAGTACATAGCCCATGCCGATGACCGCAAAGATCATACCTGCAGGAGATCTGGACTGGTTCATGAATCCGTTGGACGGCATAACCGCCGTTAGGTGAAAAACTGCCTAAATAAGGATCAGCTACTCTGAGCCGATTACGGCTTAAAAGCCGCTTCGACATACTCACAAAGGACATGACCTGCCAGCAGGTGACATTCCTGAGCATAAGCCGTGACTGGCGTGGGCACGCAGTACACATGATGGGAAAGAGCCGCACATTCACCTCCATTTTGTCCGGTGAAACTTACCACAACACAGTCCTTTTCACGAGCAGCCCTGAGCCCAGCAATGACATTCTTGCTAGCTCCAGAAGTAGAGATGCCGACGACGACATCACCAGCCTGAGCCAGTGCCTCCACCTGGCGTTCAAAGACCGTTTCAAAACCGTAATCGTTACTGTGAGCCGTTAGAATGGAAGTGTCTGTTGTCAAAGCCATGGCAGGTAATGCACGACGGTTGATACGATAGCGAACCACCAGTTCAGCAGCCAAATGCTGAGCATCCGCAGCACTGCCACCGTTGCCAAAAAAGATGATTTTTTTACCAGCCTTCAATGCTGTGACCCAGGCTTCAGCAATAGCGGCTAGCACGGCACCACATTGATCCAATCTGTTTAGTGTCGCAAGATGGCCGTCCAAATGACCCTGAAGCATGGATGCGAAATCAGACATGATGTTAATCCTCGAAAGCTTTGAGCAGCTCTTCTTTCATCACCCGGGCTGTACCGAGTTTCCCAACCACGATGCCGCTGGCTTGGTTGGCAATTTCAGCTGAGTCTTCAGCACTGAGGCCAGAGGCTAGAGCGAGCGTCAGGAAGGCGATGGCTGTATCGCCAGCACCCGACACATCATAGACTTCACGGGCGAAGGTCGGGATGTGATGTGGAGGCAGTTCACGTTGAAAAAGGATCATCCCCTGCTCTCCAAGCGTGATGAGGACTTTGCCAACGGCCCATTGATCCAGCAGCTGCTCACCCACCTCCAAAAGGCGGCGATCTTCCAAGGGCGGGCCGGGTGTGCGATGATCTTGGATGCCAGCAGCCGCGAAGGCCTCAAGACGATTCGGCTTCACCAAAGATGCACCATGCCAGCTGAGTGGATTGCGTGGTGAGGGATCTACGGTGACAAGCTTGCCAGCCACTTTGCACATGCCCAACACTTGGTCAGCAAAGGCCTGGGTTACAAAGCCCTTGCCGTAATCCTCGATGATGACACCATCAAGCTCGGGGAGCATGGTTTCCAGACGCTGGGTGATCTGCTGAAGCTCCTCGCGGCTGAGTTTTTCGATCGTCTCTCGATCCACTCGCACGACATGCTGCTGACGTGCAATGATGCGTGTTTTG
>CANHTV010000313.1 GCA_947463285.1 Verrucomicrobiaceae bacterium
AACTGGGTGGTCGAGGGACTTGTTCACCGCTTGCTGAAAGGCGATGCCGAGGCCGAAAAGTGCCTCGCCAGCTACAGCGTGTGCATCATGCCCATGGCAAACAAAGACGGCGTCGAACGCGGCGGCACGCGTTTCAACCTCGGTGGTTGGGACTTGAACCGAAAATGGGACAACCCAGCTGATCCGCGTTTCGCGCCGGAAAACGCAGCGCTCGAAAATTGGCTGGAGGCCGAGATCAAGGCTGACCGCCGTCCCACGCTGGCGCTCGACTTTCACAATGACGGCAGCGGCCTGCTTCATCTGAGCCGACCCGAAGGCCCAGAGGGTGAGAAGCATCTCGCGCGCATGCTCACGTTCGAAAAATGCCTCCGCGAGCACACCTGGTTCGTCGAAGGCTCCACGAAGCCGAGCTTCCACAATCCCGGTTCACTCGGCGAAGGATTTTTCACCCGTTTCGGCATCGACGCGGCCATTTTGGAGTTCAACTGCAACGACATCGCCGGGCTGAAGGAGCCTGCATTGGGCAAGCATTGGGTGACTTTTGGCGAAGGTCTCTCGAAGGCGTTTGAGGCGTATTTTGACTCGCTCAAATAACGGCGTGGAGTGCGTATGAGTTCACCTCATGCTTTCACGCCTTTTTCTCCTTTCGCTGATCACTTTCTCGCTGCATGCCCAGCCCATCGGCGATGGCAAGGCGGATGATACCGCTGCGGTTCAAACGATGGTCGATGCTGGCGGCGCAGTGCGTTTCCCACGCGGCACCTATCGACTGATGAAGTCTGTCATCGTCGATCTCGACAAAACGGGCTTCATCTCGCTCAACGGCGATGGCGTGGCGCGTTTCGTCATGGCGGGTGCGGGCCCAGCCTTTCATTTCAAAGGCACGCATGGAGGCACGGCTGATCCCACCAGCCTCAAGCCGGAAATCTTTACCCGGCAACGCACGCCGATAGTCGATGGCATTGAGATCGTCGGCGCTCATCCTGAGGCGGATGGGATCGAAGCCACAGGCACCATGCAGCTCACGATCACACGTTTGGCCGTGCATGAGGCTCGGCACGGTGTGCGGCTCAGCGTGCGCAATCGCAACGTCATCATCAGCGACTGCCATTTGTATCACAACAGCGGCACGGGCGTGTTTTATGATCATGTCGATCTCCACCAGTCGAACATCATCGGTTGCCACATCAGCTACAATGCGGGTGGTGGCGTGGTGACACGCGGCGGGGGCGTGAGGAACCTTCACATCGGCACCTGCGACATCGAGAGCAACATGGCTCCCGAGTCCCCACCGACCGCCAACGTGCTCATCGACTGTACCAACGGCTCCACGGCGGAGGTCAGCATCACCGGCTGCACCATTCAGCACAATCCATCGCCTGGCGCGGCGAACGTGCGCTTCATTGGCCAAGGTAAGCCGCGTGGTGACGATGACACCACTCAGTGGGGCCATCTGAGCATCTGTGACAACGTGCTGAGCGACGTGGAGGTGAACCTCGACCTCCAGCATGTGCGCGGCGCGGCAATTACCGGCAACACCTTCGGCGGCGGCTACGAGCACGATCTGCTCGCCACCCATTGCAGCAACATCGCCGTCGGCAGCAACACCTTTGATCGCAATCCGCCCTATTATCGAGGCAAAGCTGAGGCGGCGAAAGGCGGACTCGTTTTCCGCGACTGCCGCGACGTCACCCTGACCGGTCTGCACATCGACGGCGTGCGCACGCATCCCGCTGCTTTGCAGATCGAGAACAGCGACACCTTCAATATCTCAGGTTGCACGATCCTCGACACCGATGGCGCTGGCCTCTTGCTCAAGAACGTAACCAACAGCCTCGTCACGGGCTGTCTCATCGCTGATCGTCGCCAAGACCGTCAACCTTCACCCTCGCTGGGTGTTGAAGGCGGCAAAGATAACACCTTCGCGAACAATAAGCTCTCTCACGGCGAAGCAAAGTAACGCTCACTTCCATGCGTCTGCTCATTCTCGCTTTCCTCGCGCTTCAATCCCTCCCCGCTGCCGATTTTCACGCCACCACCTGCGAAGGCATTTATCCGCGACATCTCCAAGGTATCTGCACCAACGACAAAGACGCTATTTATTGGTGTTGGACCGATTTCCTCGTCAAAACAGACACGGACGGCCACTTGCTCAAAAAAGTGGCGGTGGCGAATCATCATGGTGATCTCTGCTTTCACGCCGGACGCGTCTATGTCGCCACCAACCTCGCGAAGTTCAACCGTCCGGCTGGCGAGGCCGATTCGTGGGTTTATGTCTATGATGGCGATACACTTGTAGAACTCGCGAAACATCGCGTGCCCGAACTGGTGCATGGCGCAGGCGGCATGGCCTGGCATGATGGCAAATTCATCCTCGTGGGTGGTTTGCCTCCAGGCGCAGATGAAAACTACGCCTATGAGTATGTTGAGAGCTTCAAGTTCCTGAAACGCCACGTCATCGCCAGCGGCTACACACTCATGGGCATCCAAACCGTGGCACAGGCCGACGGCGCGTGGTGGTTCGGCTGCTACGGTAAACCCACCGTGCTGCTGCGGGCCGATGAAAAGCTCCAATTTAACGGCAAATGGGAGTTCAATGCCTCTGTCGGCATCGCGCCGATCAGCGGTGGCCGTTTTCTCATCGCGCAAAACATCCCCGTGAGAGGGAAGGGCCACTCGGCGAAGGTTTTCATCGCGAAACCCGATCCGAAAGCCGGATTGGTGATGGAAACACCCTGAGGTGATGAAGTTCATCCGTATCCGCCGTTTCATAGCTCCCGCATGAAAACGCCGCTCTTCGTCTGCCTCGCCCTGATTCACCTCCTTGCCGCTGCGCAGGCTCAGCCTGTCTTCAAAGCCGGTGCCGCCACCAGCAACATCACGCCGCCGCTGGGCATGGAGATCGTGGGAAACTTCGCGCCGCGTCCCATCGCGAAGCATGTGCATGATGAGCTGCATGTGCGCTGCCTCGTGCTCGATGATGGCACCACGAAGCTTGCCTTTGCCGTGGCGGACACAATTTCGCTAGGACGCGATGTTTGGGACGAGGCGAAAAAGAAGATCGAAGCCGCCACGGGCATCCCGGCGGCAAACATGATGTTCTCCGGCACGCACACGCACTCCAGTGTCTCGGCCATCACGAACAAAGATCCCTCGCTCGACTACCGCAGTTTCATCATCTCCCGCGTGGTGGATGGCGTGCGACGTGCGCTGAACAACCTGGAACCCGCCCGCATCGCCTGGGGTTCAGGCAAAGTGCCGCAGCATGTGTTTAATCGCCGCTGGCGGCTAAAGGAAGGTGTCACGAACGACAATCCCTTCGGTGGCAAAGATCGCGCCGTGATGAATCCGAGTAGCCTGCTACGCTCTCGACTCGCCGGACCTGCGGGGCCGACGAATCCCGAGGTGTATTGTTTGTCCGTTCAGGCCACCGACGGACGCCAGCTCGCGCTGATGGCCAACTACTGGCTGCACTATGTCGGCGGTGTGAACAAAGAAGATCTCTCTGCGGATTACTTCGGCGAATTCTGCCGCCGCATCGAAGAAAAGGCCGGTGCCCCTTGCGTCGGCATTCTGGCGAATGGTCCCTGTGGCGACGTGAACAACAACGACTACAGCGGCAAGACCCCGAGCGTGAAACGCGAACCCTATGAGAAGATCAAACTCGTCGCCGGCGACCTCGCGCAAGAAGTGCTGCGTGTGCGCGAGACGCTCAAACATCAGGACTGGGTGCCGCTGAAGGCTGCGGCGAGCGATTTGGAACTTGGCGTGCGTCGTCCAACACCGAAGATGATCGCCTGGGCTGAAAGCGTGCTCGCCAAACCCAAAGACGCCACACCCACGCATCGCCTAGAGCAGCCCTATGCCGAGCGCACGCTCGCTGCACGCGACGCGAAGCCGGACACCATTCAGGCCGTCATCCAGGCCTTCCGCATCGGCGACCTGGGTATCGCTTCGATCCCGTTTGAAGTCTTCACGGAGATCGGTCTCGAAATCAAAGCCCACAGCCCTTTCAAAGACACTTTCACCATCGAACTCGCTAACGGCAGTCAAGGCTACCTCCCCACGCCGAAACATCACGACCTCGGCGGCTACGAAACCTGGCTCGGCACGAATCGCGTCGAGCGTGAGGCTTCGGTGAAGATCACGGCGAGGGCGCTGGAGATGCTGGATAAGGTGAAGTGAACTCATGAGACTCCAGGACAACCGCCATGCCCGTCATCACCGCCGACAAACTCCAAGACAACTATGATGTCGTCATCGTCGGCTCCGGCGCGGGCGGTGGGCAGACGGCTTACACGCTGACGATGGAGGGCGTGAAGGTGCTGGTGATGGAGGCGGGACGCTCGTTTGATGTGCAGACCGAGGTGGCGATGCTGCAATGGCCGAGCCACG
Source organism: Verrucomicrobiaceae bacterium (assembly GCA_947463285.1). Lineage (GTDB taxonomy): Bacteria > Verrucomicrobiota > Verrucomicrobiia > Verrucomicrobiales > Verrucomicrobiaceae > Prosthecobacter. The sequence goes on from CANHTV010000313.1 coordinate 4,396, forward strand.
CACCGCTGCGGGGTGAAAAGACGCCGGACAAGCAATACGGCTTCCACGATTGCTCGATCCATAGCGGCTGGGAGATTCCGGGCGAGCCTTACACAAACGCGCACGCGGAGTCGGAGCACCAGTTCAAATGGTGGCGTCAGCGCATGATGGGTGGCCGCACGAATCACTGGGGCCGCATCTCGCTACGCAATGGGCCACTGGATTTCAAACCGCGCACGCGCTGGGGCCTCGGCTTTGACTGGCCGATCAGCTACGACGACCTCGCACCTTATTATGACAAGGTGGAGATGCTCGTTGGCGTTTTTGGCACCAATGAAGGCCTGGAGAACTCGCCTGATTCCTCGCCCGGCGTTCTGCTGCCTGCGCCAAAGCTACGCGTGGGCGAGCTGTATGCGCAGAAGCACGGGAAGAAGGTGGAGGCGCACATTGTGTCGATCCATCGCGCCGTGCTGACGAAGCCGCAGGATGCCGATACGATCCCCGCGAAGCTGCATCCGGGCAATGCGAAGGCGCAG
>CANHTV010000314.1 GCA_947463285.1 Verrucomicrobiaceae bacterium
AGGCTGATCCACGCACGCTGATCCGCCGTGCCAGCTTCGATCTCACAGGGCTGCCACCGTCACCTGAAGATGTGGCAGCTTTTGAATCCGCTGCGAATCAAAAGATGGCCTACGAGGCCTTGATCGAGCAACTGCTTTCAAAACCCGCCTACGGTGAACGCTGGGGTCGCCATTGGCTGGACATCGCCGGTTACGCGGACTCGGATGGCTACACGGACAAGGATCTGGAGCGCCCATGGGCCTGGAAATATCGTGACTACGTCATCGCCTCGCTCAATAAGGACAAACCCTTTGATCAGTTCGTGCGTGAGCAGCTCGCGGGCGATGAAATGGTGCCGCATCCACATAAGAATCTGACCCCTGACGCCATCGAAAAAATTACCGCCACTGGTTTCCTGCGCATGGCTCCTGATGGCACGGGCGCAATGAATGACAAGGCGGTGCAAAATGCCACCATTGCTGACACGATCAAGATCGTCAGCACTGCGTTCTATGGCATGACGATCGGCTGCGCGCAGTGTCACGATCATCGATATGATCCGATCACGCAGGCAGACTACTACAGGCTGCGTGCAGTCTTTGAGCCCGGCTTTAATACGAAGAGCTGGAAAACACCGGCGGGTCGGCTGGTGTCACTTCTGACGGATGCTGAGCGCGCTGAAGGAGCCAAGTATGAAGAAGCCGCGAAGAAGATCGACGCCGCACGTCTGGTGAAGCAGGAGGAGTTCATCACGGAGGTGCTGGAAAAAGAACTCGCCAAAGCTCCAGAAAAAGATCGTGATGCGTTGCGCACCGCTTATCGCGCTGAGGTGAAAAAGCGCACGCCTGCGCAAGTGGCGCTTTTAAAGGCCTGGCCGCGCATCAATCAGCTCAGTGGCGGCTCTCTCTATCTTTACGACAGCACCTACAAAACCAAACATGCCGATGAACTGAAGAAGATGACGGAGGAGGCCACCGCCGTGCGTGCGCAGAAGCCCAAGGAGGAGTTTCTTCATGCCTTTGCCGAGCCAGCTCTGGCGGCGACCGCACTGCCCCAAACACATCTGTTTTTCCGTGGTGACATCGAGCAGCCCAAGGAAGTGGTGAAGCCCGGAGACCTGACCGTGCTGGCCTCGTATCGCCCGATTGAGATCCCCGAAAAAGATCCTGCCAAGCCCACCAGCGGACGCCGTCTGGCCTTTGCGAACTCGCTCACCGATGGCAAGCATCCGCTGCTGGCGCGTGTGATTGTGAACCAAGTCTGGCTGCGACATTTCGGCAAAGGCTTGGTCAATAGCCCGAACGATTTTGGTCAGCTGGGTGAGAAACCAAGCCATCCTGAACTGCTCGACTGGCTGGCGACTGAGTTCATGCAAAAAGGCTGGAGCCTGAAGCATCTGCATCGTCTGATCATGACCAGCCGCACTTATCAGCAGTCGTCACGGCGGGATACAGAGCGTGATCGCATTGATCCTGATAATCGTCTGTTGAGCCGCATGAATGTGCTGAGGCTGGAGGCGGAAACACTACGTGACTCTTTGTTGGCTGTGTCTGGAAAGCTGAATCCAGCGCTTGGTGGCAAACCTGTGCCTGTCACCTTCAGTGAAGAAGGCCAGATCATCATCGGAGTCGATACGCGTGATACTGCGGGTCGTCAGACGGGCAAACATGTGGGCCTCAATGGCGAGGAATATCGCCGCAGTGTGTATGTGCAGGCGCGTCGATCGATGCCGCTGGAGATGTTTGCCGCCTTCGATGCACCAGCCATGACGGAGGCCAATTGCGCCAGCCGACCCATCACTACCGTTAGTCCGCAGAGCCTGCTGCTGATGAATAATCTCTACATGCGTGAACATGCTCAGGATCTGGCACTGAGGGTGAAACATGAAACAGGCGCTGATTTGGAAAAACAAGTGTCCCGTGTTTTTGCGCTGTGCTTTGGCAGGCAGCCGAGCATGGCTGATCAACTCAGCGCGGTGGAGTTTGTGAAAGCTCAAACGCAGCACTACAAGCTCACCCCAGCGAAGCTCGAAAAAGTCTCAGGCCCCGCCGAGAAAGCCGATGCCCCCGCTGATCTCCTGGGCCTCACAGCTCTCTGTCATGCGCTCATCAGCTCGAACGAGTTTCTCTATGTGGACTGACCTCAATCCACATTGGGGCTGAGTTTGACGAGACCTGAGATGGTGGGGGACTTGGTCACACTGGGTGTCAGTCCCGGTAGTAAAAAGTATCCCAGCCCCTGTACGGGCTGGCTGGGTTCAGTGGGTTCCGTTGAGGCTTCAACGGCAGGGATGATCAGCCCTGAGAACTTGACTTCCCGTGGCTGGCCTGGGTCTTTGAGTTCGAATTTACCGAGAAACAAACCAGTCTTGGGATCAATGCGGATCGAGACTGCGGCTGGGTTATCCAGCCCTGTGAAATTGGCCTCATTTTGGGTCGTGATCCTGAAAACGAGATTGGGGGAATCCGAGGAGGTGTTCAGTTCAGCACGGCTGAAATCAAGCTGGGCATTGTTCGGTTCATTGGGCAGCGCCATGACGATTCGGTTCAAACCTGGAGCCGTATAAGTATTGCCGAGCACGTTGAGAAAAGTCGCCGGGATACCGTCTGCATAGGAGCGAGTCGAAGATGCAGGCTGAGCTGCTTTGATCCAGCGTGCCACCCCTGAAAGACGATTAATGCTGGCCTGAGTTTCAGTGAAAACGAGACGTGGCGCGATCCTGGAGAGTAATGCTCCGCGACCATCATAAAGCGATTGAAAGAGAATCATCTCACCATAAGACCCGACGATGGAGCTGCCGATGATACTTGTGCCATCAGCAAGCTTGCCTGTGAATGAGGCAGTACCGCCTTTACTCTGAGTAGCGCGGATGAATCCTGCCCCTTGAGGCACGCGTTCACGGCCGATGTCAGCTTCATCCAGACTCATCCCCAGATTGGCTGTGCCCGTGAAGTAGTTGGGGTTTCTGCTCGAATGCCAGAATTGACGGTGACCAGCAATGCTGACCTGCTGAGCGCCGTCATGGACGATCCCATATATCTGGCCCGACCCGGAGGTTGCGGTGAAGACGAGACTGAGCGGATTTTTATTTTTCCGAGGAATGCTGAAGGCCCCTCGATAGGTGACACTTCCATTGCTGTTAAACGTGTTCAGCTCGACCTTGCCTGCACCTTTGTGGGTCTCCCTTCCCATGCGAACATGGGCGGAAAACGATGAGTCTTCCGTGATGGTAAGGTCAAGTCGTCCACCCATGTTTTGATTCAACTCATCTGCGGCGTCAATGGAGGCCACATAAGTGCCCACCGCAGCAAAGGCCATGGGGCCGATTTGGATGATTCCCGTGACAAGGTTGCTGGTGCCTGAGGGATTGCTCGCCGTGATTTGGATGGGGAAGTTGCCCATGTTCGTCGGGATGCCCGAAATACTGCCCGTTTCACGGTTCAGTTGCAGGCCTGCGGGCAGTCCTTTGACGTTGAAGCTCTGAGGTCGATGATCATCTCCGCTCTTGTAGGGGATCTGGTATTGGTAGGACAAGCCCACATAACCCTGAGGCAGTTGATAGAAACCGATCAAGGTTTCCAGAATGGGCTTTTCAGCGACGGCCAGATGCATCACGCCCGTGCTGTGAATGCCAAGGCTGCCCGGCAAGGTGATCTGGCAGGTGTAGTCGCCGCTGTGCTCGCCGAACTCCGCCTGAGTGATCTCCAGCACTGGCAATGAACGGCCCCGGTAACGATTGTCAGTGCCGAGGGTGTCGGCACCATTCTTCAGCCAGAGATAGCTCGCTCCCTGCATGGGGCCTGCCATCGGGGCGGTGAGTTTGATTTTCCCACCGGGTTTTACAAAAAGCTCCTGCCTGCGTTTTTCGATAACAAAAACCTTGGATTCGGTGGTGACATCGGTGCCTCCTGAATTCTTGGCACTGGCACGGTAAAGCCCTGCATCACTGAGCTTTGCGGCGCTGATGAAAAGTCGGCTACCAGTCTGCTTTTTCACCACAGCGCTGCCGCGTTTCCAAGTGAAAACGGGTGTGGGTGCTCCCGTGACCTCTGCCGTCAACTCAATGGGCTGTCCGACATCGACGATCCGATTTGGCAGTGTGCCGGTGATGTCTGTGGGCCGCCTGATTTTCAGGCTGGCCGTGTTGCTGGTGATCGCTGTGGTGTCGTTGGCGATGACGACGGAGTATAAGCCTTCATCCAGACTGTCCACCTCGCCGATTTCCAATACCGCGGAGGTGCTGCCCTCAATCGACTCACCATTGTGCCACCATTGATAACGCAGACTCGATCCGGTGGCGGTGACGCTCAGACGGGCAGCCGCACCTTGAGCGACGACTTGAGACTGGGGATGTTTCGTGATCGCTGGTGGCAGGTAGGCGGGATCAACGGTGATGTTGAAGCTATCGCTGATCGTATTTCCATCGAGATCCTGCGCCGTGATGGTCAGGCTGCGTCTGCCTGCGGCCATGCCGACCAGTCTGAGGTTCCGCCCCTGCTCGATGCTGGCGTTGAGGATGCCTGTGACATCGCCCGACAAGCTGTAGGTCAGGGAAGGGATCTCCCTGGCCGTGTTAATGCGAACCGTTTTGTTGATGTCCATCGTCGCGGGCGCTGTGGCCGCATCCATGGGCAGATCTGCGACTGATGTCGTGCTGCCATCCAGTGTGATGTCGTATGAACCACTTGGGGGTAGGGCACTGATAGCCTCGACCACGGCCATGCCAGCTGGCGTGACGCGTCCAAAAGCTGTGAAGCCACCGTTTTGAAAGTCCAGATTGCTGGCGTTGTCAGTCAGATTGAAAAAGAAATTGGTTGTGGCGCTGTTGTAGTCTCCCAGGTAGCCAAAGGCTTCATTGCGAAAGATGGTGTTGCCGCCGCTGCTGAAGGAGGATCGGCGTGGGCCGCTCTTCGCTGCGGCGATGGTGCC
>CANHTV010000315.1 GCA_947463285.1 Verrucomicrobiaceae bacterium
CGTACTCGGCTGGCAGCGCAACTGGCTGGATCAGACACCGGAGCACGCCAAAGTGGTGCATCTCAATTCGCCATTCCTCTTTGAGAACGAACTCGCCTCACTGAAGGCTCTGCCAGAATACCCACACCGCATTTTAGATACCACTTGGCCTGTCTGCGAAGGTCCCGATGGCATGAAAGCAGCGTTGGATCGCCTTTGCCATGAAGCTGAAAAGGCCGCGAAGGATCATGTCAGGATCCTCATTTTGAGTGATCGTGGTCTGGATCATGAACGTGCTGTGATCCCGGCCTTGCTGGCCACCGGAGCTGTTCATCATCATCTGAACCGGAAAAAAATCCGCATGAGGCTCAGCCTTGTCGTGGATAGTGGCGAGGTCCGCGACACTCATCAGATGGCCTGTTTGTTTGGCTTCGGTGCCAGTGCTGTGTGTCCGCACATGGCCTTCGAAAGCATTCGCGAAATCGTCGAGGCCGACAAGACCGCCCGCAAGCCACAGCTCGGTGGCATGGATTTTGCCAAAGCGACCACGCACTATCGCAAAGGTCTGGAGAAAGGGGTGCTGAAGATCATGAGCAAGATGGGGATCTCCGTGCTCAGCAGCTACATCGGTGCACAGATTTTTGAAGCAGTCGGCATTGGCGAAGAAGTCATGCAGTATGCTTTCACCGGCACGGCCAGTCAGATTAGCGGCATTGGTTTCAAGGAGATCGCCGACGAAGCTCTCGCGCGCCATTTCGCAGGTTTTGGCGCTGCTGTGCCGGAGGGCCAGACGAGCATCGACCTCGGAGATCCGGGCTATTATCGACCTCGCCAAAAAGGCGAGATGCACGCCGTCACGGGTCCGGTGATCAAAAACTTCCACACCTTCGTGAAGAGTGGGAAGCATGAGGACTATGAGAGCTACGTCAAAGCGGTGCTTGAAAACACGCCCACAGCTTTGAAGGACATGTTTGAATTCATGCCCGGCGATGAGGGGCCGATCCCGATAGACGAAGTCGAAAGCATTGAGGACATCCGGGTTCGTTTCACGACGGCGGCCATGTCGCTCGGTGCCATTTCACCCGAGGCTCACGAAGCGCTGGCCATCGCCATGAATCGCATCGGTGGCAAGTCTGACAGTGGTGAAGGCGGAGAAGATCCGAAGCGCTTCAAGCCTTATGAAAACGGCGATTGGGCGAACTCGAAGATCAAGCAGGTTGCCAGTGGTCGCTTCGGTGTCACGGCAGAATACCTTGCGAACGCCTGGGAATTGGAGATCAAAATGGCTCAGGGAGCCAAGCCGGGTGAAGGCGGCCAGTTGCCAGCCATGAAGGTGAATCGCATGATCGCAAGGCTGCGCAACACCACGCCAGGTGTGACGCTCATCAGTCCGCCGCCGCATCATGACATCTACTCCATCGAGGATCTGGCCCAGCTCATTCATGATCTGAAGGAGTCGAATCCCCGCGCCCGTGTCTGCGTGAAGCTGGTCGCCGAGACCGGCGTCGGCACGGTTGCGGCTGGTGTGGCGAAGGCGAATGCCGACATCATCCTCATCTCCGGCCATGAAGGTGGCACCGGGGCTAGCCCGCTCTCATCCATCAAGCACGCAGGTCTGCCATGGGAGCTTGGTTTGGCTGAGGCCCAGCAGGTGCTCATGCTCAATGGCCTACGTGAGCGCGTGACGCTGCGTGCCGATGGCGGCCTGAGAAATGGACGCGATATCGCCATGGCGGCCATTTTGGGAGCCGAGGAGTTTAACTTTGGCACCATCGCACTCATTGCGCTGGGCTGCGTTTATGTGCGTCAATGCCACTTGAACAACTGCCCGGTCGGCATTGCCACGACGGATCCCAAGTTCCGCTCCAAGTTCAAGGGCAGCCCGGATCAGATTGTGAACTTCTTCAATGCCGTAGCTCAAGAAGTGCGTGAAATCATGGCCAGTCTCGGTGTGCGGACGATGGATGAAATGATCGGCAGGCCTGAGTTTCTGAAGCAGCGCCATGTGCCGGGTCATCCCAAGGCAAACCTCTTGAAGCTGGATCGCATCCTCCGTGATGTGGGACAGGATCTCGGTCAGGATGCCGCGCGTACCTGCCAGATGAATCGCAATGACGGCCTAGATCAGCATCCGCTCGATGATCGCATCATCCAGGAAGCCCAGTTTGCCATCAGCGATAAAATGAAGGTCCGCCCATTGCGCTACAAGGTGAAGAACACTTTCCGCAACATCGGCACCAAGCTCAGCGGCCAGATTGCCTTCCATCATGGCAATCACGGTCTGGCTCCCGGCACGGTCGATGTCACGCTGGAAGGCAGCGCCGGGCAGAGCTTTGCGGCCTTTACCTGTGGTGGCGTCAAGCTCACGCTGATCGGTGAGGCCAACGATTATGTCGGCAAAGGCCTCTGTGGCGCAGAGATCATCCTTAAACCCGGATCACGCATCAGCGCGGACTACAAAACCTGGGAAAACAGCATCATGGGCAACACCGTGATGTATGGAGCCACCAGTGGCAGCCTCTTCGCCGCCGGGCGAGCAGGTGAGCGCTTCTGTGTGCGTAATTCAGGTGCCACGGCTGTCGTCGAAGGCATCGGCGATCATGGCTGCGAATACATGACCGGAGGCACCGTGGTCGTGCTTGGCAGCTTTGGTAAAAACTTCGGCGCAGGCATGAGCGGAGGCGTGGCCTATCTGCTAGATGAGGCCGGTTCCTTTGCCCAGCTGCACAACGCTGAGATGATCAAGGGTGAGACCGTGTCTGATCCCGAAGACATTCAGCAGCTGAAGAAACTCATCTTTGATCACCTGGATAAAACTGACAGCCTAAGAGCCAAGACGATCTTGGAAAACTGGGCCGCTTTCGAATCCAAGTTCATCAAAGCCGTAAGTAAAGCCGAGCCCGTGCAAGTGCCCGCTGAGGAAGAAGAAGCACCTGCAACGACACCCGCAGCGGTCTCGGTTTAGCCGTTCACCACATTCTCCTGCCTCGCGACCGTCACCGCTGCCAGAGCGATGCGGGCTGATGTGCTGCGCATTTTGATCTTGGACTCGACGCTGCAAAAGCGGCATGGCAGGTGGCGATCAGATTCGGTGTGGCAGCTTCTTCTGCGCTGTGCAGCGGTTCGTCTTCGATCACGTCCAGATCAGCACCTGACAGGCGGCCTTCGAGGATTGCGGTCTTTTTGATGATGGCTCCGCGTGCGGTATTCACGACAAACGCTCCGGGCCTTAACAAGGTCAGCTCCCGCTCAGCGATGAGATGACGCGTTTCACGATTCAGCGGGCAATGCAGTGACAAGACATCTGTTTGTGCGAGCAATTCGTCCAAGGTGTGAGTGCGTGTGATTCCCACTGCTTTATCGGCACCATTCGGCAGATAAGGATCATAAAAAATCACGCGAAACCCGAGAGCCTTGGCCCGCAGCGCTGTCGCTGTGCCGATGCGACCAAGACCGACGATACCAAAAGTGAGCGTGCTGAGACGGCGAAGCTTGGGACTAATGTTGATATTCCAGCTGAGCGTCTTTGCCTCCGCCTCCAGTGGGAAAAGCTGCCGACAAAGTGCCATGGCGAGTGCGATGGCATCGTCCGCTACTTCCTCCGTGCCGTAGTCCGGCACATTGCACACGGCGATGCCACGTGTCTTGGCCGCCATCATGTCCACACTGTCGAAGCCGACACTCTTGCGAATGATCGCACGGCAGTTTTTCAGCTTCGCGATACCTTGTGCCTTCAGTGGCATGTTGTGCCAGATGATGATGGCATTTGCACCAGCGATCACGTCATTCAAATCTGCATCCGTGTCGCACAGGTGCCGCGTGACTCTGGCAGCGCTGTCGATGATGTTTTTCTCGATGACGGATTCTGCATCTCCCTGCGGAGCCGTGCGCCAGTCGATGATGGCGATGTGGGACTGACTTATGTGATGATCTCTTTGATGACCTCTCCATGCACATCCGTCAACCGGCGCTGGATGCCATTGTGGTAGTAGCTGAGCTTTTCGTGATCGAGGCCCAGCAGGTGTAGCGCGGTGGCATGGAGATCATAGCAGTAGGCAGGGTTTTCAGCCGCTTTGTAGCCCAGCTCATCCGTGCGGCCATGGCTGGTGCCGCCTTGAATGCCACCGCCAGCCATCCAGGCGGTGAAGGCGCCTGGATTATGATCGCGACCTTTGCCTTGCGCTGCGGGCTGACGGCCAAATTCCGTGGTGCAGATGACGAGCGTGTTTTCGAGCAGTCCTCGTGACTTCAGATCCGTCAGCAAGGCCGCCGCGCCACTGTCAAGCACACGGCCCCAGTAGCCATGATCACGCACCAAGTCCTCATGGCTGTCCCAGTTGGGCCGGATCTTCTTGGCGGTGGTGTTTTCTGCGCCGCAGAAGATCTGTACAAAACGAACGCCGCGTTCGACCAAACGCCGTGCGAGGAGACACTGCCGACCAAATGGCCCGATGTCTTCATCCTCGAGCTGATACAGCTTTTGAGTGAGGGCTGATTCCCCTTGAATGCCCGTCGCTTCAGGCGCGCTGAGTTGCAGCCGTGCCGCCAGTTCGTAGGCCGCGATGCGGGCCTCCAACTCCGTGTTTTCTGGCCGTAGTGAAGCATGGCTGCGATTCAGGGCCTGCAGGAAGGCACGGCTTTTTTGTTCGGAGGCGTTGATGTAACCTTTAGGCGGAAAAAGATCAGCGATAGGTGGCTTTTCCGCATCTGTTTGAAGCACGGTGCCTTGATGAATGGCTGGTAGAAAACCTGAGCCCCAGTTCAGGACGCCGCCGGGAGGTAATCCGCGTGGATCGGGCAGCACGACAAAAGCAGGCAGGTCTTCACTGGGGCTGCCAAGCCCGTAAGTAACCCATGCGCCCATGCTCGGAAAGCCAGGCAGAATAAAGCCGCTGTTGGCCATGAA
>CANHTV010000316.1 GCA_947463285.1 Verrucomicrobiaceae bacterium
CCTTGTTCTTCAGGGGAGCAAAGATCAGATCACCCGCCTGGGCTACGCCACCACCAATAACGAAGGCATCAGGATTCAGCAGCCAGGCGATGCTGGAAAGGGCTGTGCCGAGCCAGTCGGCGATCTCCTGCCAGATCTGACGGGCGATGTCGTCGCCAGCCTGCGCGGCTTCTGCGATCATCTTGGGCGTGCATTCTTCCAGGGTTTTGGTGATGTGCGCCTCTGCATAGCGCTGCACGGCATGCTCGGCGATCTCCCGGTTGCCGGTGTATTTCTCCAAGGCACCGAGATTGCCATAGTGACCGGCCTTGCCATCGAGATGAATGCTCATTTGGCCGATCTCGCCGGCTGCACAGCCGCTGCCGCGATACATCTGGCCATTCAAAATCAGCCCGCCACCGATGCCCGTGCCCATGGTGAGTGCGACAATGTTTTTCAGCCCGCGTCCCGCTCCGTAGCGAAACTCGGCGTAGGCCATGGCGTTCGCGTCATTTTCTACAATGACAGGCAGGCCTGTTTTTTCTACAAGGATGGCCTTCAGCGGCACATGCTTCCAGCCTGGGACATTCGTCAGGATGTGAACGAAGCCGTGCTCAAAGTCCACCAGCCCAGGGACACCGACGCCGATGGCCGCGATGTCTGGAAACTGCTCACGCAACTTGGCGACGCGCGCTGCCATCTGGGTAATCAAAGCATCCGGCCCGTTGAAGTCAGCCGTGATGATGGGGGTATCGAGCGCGAGCAGTTCGCCGTCGCGGCAGACGCCGAGTTTGACCGAGGTGCCGCCGAAATCGATTCCGACCGAGGTGATAGTTTTGTCAGACATGGGAAAGGGCGCGGAGATTGCCCACCAAACGCAGTCCATGCAAGGTCAAATCCGCGTCCACCTGAATGCTCTCCTCCAGGCCCGCGATGATCCACTCCGCATCCCCACCCGTGGCCACGATGTGGACGGGCTGACCCTGTGGCAATTCTTTCCGCAGAGCTTCCAGGATGCCCCGGATCATGCCACGATAACCAATCGCCGCGCCCGCCTGGATCGCTCCAATGGTGGACTGACCGATGGCTGTGGCAGGCTCCTGCAGCTCCACACGCGGCAGCAGCGCCGTACGCTCGTGTAAATAATCCGTCATCAGCCGCAGGCCGGGCGCGATCACCCCACCGATGTAGTGCTGGTCGGCGGAAAGAATGTCAAAAGTTACCGCCGTGCCGAAGTCGATCACAATCCCCGGTGCCCCATGCAAATGCGCCAGAGCCACCGCATTCGCCAGCCGGTCAGGACCAATGCTGGCCGGGCTGGGGTAGCGGATGCCGATGCCCATCGGCGTATCGTGCCTCAGTTCCGTCAGAGGCACCTCCAGCGCCTGCTGAAAGGCCGCCACCGCGTCTGGGACCACGCTGCAAAGCACCGCCGAGCGGAAATGCCAGCCGCACAACACCTCCGTCACGGCCGCCGCCGTCAGGCCGCGTGTCGGGCAGTCACGGCGGTCTAAAATAGCGTCCGTGGAGGCTAATCCGAGCTTGGTCCGGCCATTGCCCACGTCGATCAAAAGGTAGTCGGCAGTCATCATTTGCCTATCGCCGGAGGTGCTCCCGTGAGCAAGGCTGGAAAAAGAGGTTGCCAAATATCAGATGTCATCCAATATGCCCGCCCCTCTCCCGGTTCGCCTCTCATGGGAACTGCGCGGTGAGGTTACTATACAACTCTCATGAGCACCATCATTGCCAAAATCGACGCCGAACAACTGAAGAAGGACGTTGCTATCTTTAACGTAGGCGACTCCGTCAAAGTTCACACCCGAGTTATCGAGGGTGATAAAGAGCGTATCCAGATCTTCGCTGGAATCATCATCTCCCACAAGGGTGCTGGCCTCAACGAAGCCTTCACGGTCCGCAAGATCTCCTACGGCGAAGGCGTCGAGCGTGTGTTCCCCGTTCACAGCCCTAAGATCGCCAAGGTCGAAGTCACCAAACAAGGCCGCGTCCGCCGTGCTCGTCTTCATTATCTGCGTGGCCGTAAGGGCAAGCAGGCCATGACCGTCAAGGAACTGGGCCAGAACGAAGCGTAATCTTCGTCCGCAACATCGCATTCGAAAGGCAGCTTCCCCTGAAGCTGCCTTTTTTTGTGCCCACTCACCGCCGCCCGTGATTGAAATCGACGGGCTTCTTCATGGTCTTCGAGCCAAGGTTGTCTTCGATGGTGCTGCGGGTGCAGGTGGGATCGACGACCAGTAGAACGGGTTTTCCAACCCGTTCACCGGTTCGCTGGAAGGTATTGCCGGAGAAAACGAGGTCGTGGCCGTTGGGGGCAAAGGTGACGGCTTCGTCGGGGCAGTGGTCGCCGAGTTGGAAGATGTTGTCCTTTACGATGATGGGGCCGTAGGTGGCACCGGGTTCGTAGAGCGTGAAGTAAAGCTCGGGGAATTGGCCGGGGTTCGCGGTCTGGAAAGCGATGCGGCCACGGCGCATGTCGGGCTCATTCTTCGTGGTATTGTTAATGAAGATGTTACCGGTCATGATGAAGTTCACGGGCTGGTTGATCCACGCGCCGCGTCCGCCGTTGCGGAAGGTGTTGCCGGTCATGGTGACATCGGTGCAGCTTTTCTCGACGCTGATGACGCGGCTGCCGTTGGTGCCATCCACGAGATTGCCGGTGATGGTGGCGTTTTGGCAGAACTCCGCCAAAAAGAACGCGCCCATGCGGCTGCCGAGGATGTGGTTGTTCGCGAAGACGATGTTTCGGCAGCGCTGGATGTGCATGGTGTCGCCTATGGCGCTGAGTTGGCAGCCGGTGACGCGCACATCGCGTGCACCGACGATGTCGAAGGCTCCTTTGCCCGGTCCACTGCCGGTGGGTGCATAAGCGGCGAGGTAAGTGGCCTGGATGTTTTGGACGAGTTGCCCGCGGCCGTCGCCTTCGAAGCGCATCGGCGTTCCCTGCGGTTTTTCGGCGATCTTGATGTATGTGGGCGTTGACTCGATGACGAAGTATTGCAGGCCTCGGGTGATATTTTTCGGCAAAGCGGTGCCCATGAAGGTCAGCGCGTCTTTCGGCTCTTCGGTGGCGCTGATGGCGATAGGTTTGACCGTGTTCTCGAACTTCACGAGTTCGCCGCTGAAGGTCACGTCGTGCATCAGATCGGTGCGGAAGTATTTCTTCGCCCGCTCGACCTCCCAAGGCTCGTAGGCCTCGGGGAAGGTCATGATTTGCCACAGGTAGCCGTAGTCCCACATGAACTTCCCGCTGCGCAAAAGCGTGCAGCTTTCGATGGCGATACGCTCGGCGTAGTGCTCCACCTCGCTCTCGCCTTTGGCGCCGTATTTGCCATGCACTCCAATGACGGCGGCGGCCATGCCGTTTGATTTCACGTCGCGGAAAAGCAGATCATGCGTGCCGCCTGCGACGGTGGTGGTGATCTCAATACCCTTGGTGTTCGCGTTCGGCTCCCAGGTGTTGTCCTTTTTCGATGGATCCAAGACATGCCCGATAAAGTCGCCACCATGCCACGCGAAGTGCGTCATATTTTCCCCGGCGAATACCACGACGCGAGCTTGATTAGGCAGTGTCTCTGGCAGAATGAAGCGAGCGCCATGCGCCATGACGGTCGTGTTCGAGAGCAGCTGGATCGGCTGCGTACCATCCAGATGGTAATCACCCGCAGGTATCGTCACAACGCCGTCTTTGGCGAGCAGGGCGATGAGCTTGGCGGAATCATCAGCCATCACGGAGGCGGTGAGCAGGAACAGGCAGAGCAGAGGTTTCATGACATATCATAACGGCATCCACACCCCCGACCGCACGACAAAGATGCCGTGAAATGCGACAGGGGCGTGATTGTCAGTGCTCGGTTCTCCGCAGTCTGGCGACTGCGTCTAAGGACCTCCGAGCTGAGTCGTACGCACCTCAAAGCCCCTACACCGGGCGCTTCCAGACGACCCAGCACTCGGGGGGGCTGGCGCTGCGGTTGATGGGGAGGAAGAGCTGCACCTCGTAGCGACGGGAGGGCAGTGAGGCGGCCCATTCAGCGATCTGCCGCTGCTCATCAGCCCCGCCGTCGTGGCCGGGATAAACAGCGACGGTGAGCAGGCCGCCATCGGCGAGCAGATCGAGAGCGGAGGCCACGGCTTGGAGTGTGGTCTCCGTGCGGGTGATGATGCTTTTGTCTGAGCCCGGCAGGTAACCGAGGTTAAACATGATGCCGCGCAGGCGCCCATGAAAGGCTTCCGGCAGCTTCTGGCGCATGGTTTCGTGCCCGGCGTGGATGACGGCGCAGGTTTCACCAAAGCCTGCCTCGGTCAGCCTGCGGCGGGTTTCCAGCACGGCAGCCTCCTGCACGTCAAAGGCCCAGACGCGCCCCTGCGGCCCGACGAGACTGGCCAGAAAAAGGGTGTCGTGGCCGTTCCCTGCCGTGGCATCCACCACAGCATCTCCCGGGCGCAAACGATCTGTGAGCAGGAGCTGGGACCAACCCACGGCTGAAGGCAGTCCGCCGGTGGAGCTGGCGAGTTGAGGCTTGGAGGAGATCGGGTCACTCATCGGCTGGTCGTAACGCATCCCAGAGAGAGTGCAAGAGTCTGTCCGCCGGTGTTATATCTCGCGTCACCACGAGTTGTGATTCCTTTCCAGGAGTATTGGAGTTTTGGAATGATGGATTTCCAATGCTCCAGCCCCCCGTGACTCCACCTGCTGATTTCACTATTTGTGGTGACGCTTGGTATACCTGCGGGGATCTCGCGTCACCACGAGTTGTGATTCCTTTCCAGGAGTATTGGAGTTTTGGAATGATGGATTTCCAATGCTCCAGTACTCCATGACTCCACCTGCTGGTTTCACTATTTGTGGTGACGCTTGGTATACCTGCGGGGATCTCG
>CANHTV010000317.1 GCA_947463285.1 Verrucomicrobiaceae bacterium
CCAAGCCACCAAGCCACAAATCCTGTGATGACAATGCCAATACACAGGAGATAAGGCCATGAAGATGCGCGTTTTGGAGTCATGAGGGGTGACACTCTGACAGAACACCAGAAGCGACCGCTCAAAGCAATCAAAAAAGCCCCATCATAACTCGACTAGAGTTGTGAACAGTAAGCCACCACGCTTAGGCAGTGAGCAAGCAAGACCAGAACCCGAATTCCTTGACTCTCTTAGCGAGCGCCGCAAAGTGTATGCCCGTTAATTCCCCCCAAATAAAAATTTTATGGCTTTAGAAACATCCCTTCTCCTTCTCAAACCCGATTGCGTGGCCCAAGGTCTCAATGGCGAGGTTCTGCGCCGTCTGGAAGCAGAGGGTTTCCGCGTCCGCGGTATCAAAATGATCCAGCTTACCGATGAACTGCTGAAGGATCACTATTCTCACATCGCGGATAAGCCATTCTTCCCTGACGTTGCCGGTTTCATGAAGAGTAAGCCTGTCATAGCAGTGGCTTTGGGCGGAGAAAATGTCATTTCCCACGTTCGTGACCTCCTCGGCCCCACCGACTCCAAAGCTGCACCCAAAGGCACCATTCGCGGTGATTTTGGCAGCGATAAAATGACCAATGTGGTTCACGCCTCGGACTCTCCTGAAGCTGCGGCGGTGGAGTTGAAAAGATTCTTCCAAGAAGGCGAAATTTTCAGTTACTAAGCAGTCAATCGGGAAAAGTCTGATTCATCGGTTGACGTCTTGATGACTTCAGCTAGAATCACACCCCCTTTCTTCCAACCAAAAGCACCTTTCATTTTATGGCTAAAGTTTGTCAAATCTCAGGAGTCGGCGTCACACGCGGTCACCACATTCATCGCAGCGGTAAAGCGAAGAAAGAGGGTGGTATCGGTAAGCACATCACCAAGCGTGTGAAGCGTGTTATTTATCCAAACCTTCGCACCAAGCGCATCTGGATTCCTGAGCTGGGTAAGTTTGTGACCGTCAAGCTGACCGCCCGTGCACTCAAGACCGTAAACAAAAACGGTGCTTACAGTGTTCTCAAGACCGCTGGCCTGATCTAATTTTTCATCGTTGATTGGTGTTGTGTCAGGGCAGGCCCATTGTGGCCTGCCCTTTTTTCGTTTGCCTGCTGATCCTGTGCTCTTACGATCTCGAATTGCCAAATTATCGCTGAACGCTTGCCTCACTGCTTTTCCCGCCTTTAGCATGAATACTCTGGTTTGGCTCTCTGACCGCTGAAACCACTTAATTTACACCCCATCGCCCCTACTAAAGAACTATGAATCTTGGAACAACCGCCTACGGCACTTGGAGTGGTGGACGCTTCATGCACTATGGAGAGCAGCTCTCTGAAGAGCATTACAAACAGCTCATGCGTGACTCTTTTGACAAAGGCGTCAGGACTTTTGTCACGGCTGACGTTTATGGGGCAGGGCGTGCAGATGCACTTTTAGGTGAAGCTTTGCGTGGTATTCCTCGTGATGAGTACTGTATTGCTGGCATTGTTGGCCATGATTTTTACGAAGGTCTGCGTAACGGCTCGCGTGGTTACCCGCGCTTCTCTGATCCCTCACTTCGCGGCCCAGAAGGCTATTATGACTACTTAAAAATGGCCACTGAAAAGAGCCTCGAGCGATGCCAAACCTCCAAGTTTGATCTCTTGATGTTGCACAATCCTGACAGCATTGCTTACAGAAGCGATAAGGTCTGGGACGCTCTCACCAAACTCAAGGATCAGGGATTAACGGATCGACTGGGCATCGCTCCTGGTCCTGCCAATGGCTTTACCTTGGACATGATCGAGTGCTTTGAAAAATTCGGAGACCGCATGGACTGGGCCATGATCATCTTGAATCCCTTCGAGCCCTGGCCGGGCCAGCATGTGCTAGGGGCTGCTGAGAAAAATGGCGTCGATATTCTGGCACGCGTCGTGGACTACGGCGGCATCTTCCACGACGACGTCAAACCCGGTCATGCTTTCCGAGACGGCGATCATCGCACCCATCGCCCAGGCGGCTGGATTGAACACGGCGTCGAGCGTTTGGAAAAAATCCGCCCGATTGCTGAAAAACACGGGCTGACCATGCTGCAGCTCGCCTGCCTTTGGACGCTGGCAAATAAGTCCGTCAAAAGCGTTGTTCCAACACTCATCCAGGAGCATGGAGAAGGTGCCCGATCCATCGAGAGCAAGCTTGATGAGGTCGCTTCCCTGCCCGCTCAGTGTCTGACACCTGCAGAAATCGAAACCATCCGTCAGATCGGTGATAACACCGGCTGCATGCTCCTCAAAGGCGCTAGCAAACGCCACGAAGGACAGGAGCCTCGGCCAGATGAATGGGCGATGCGTGATGAGCTGCTCGACTTGGCCAAGCAGTGGGATCTCACCTTGGACTGGTAATCCCTACCGAACAAAGGCGTCATCTGGCAGCTTTCCCAGACGACGCCTTTTGTTTTTTAGCTGCTCACAACGGCAAAATTTGCGGTTTGATCACCGCGACACTCATCGGCTCAAGAGTCTCCTTGAGTTTCTGGAACATGGCTTCGTCCTGGTAGGTGCCAACGATCGCGCCACCGCTGCCGGTAAATTTGGCACTGGCCCCACAATCACGCGCAGCTTCGACCATGCGGATGTTACCTTCACTGAGCTTGTAGAGTCGGCGACGCAAATCGAAGTTTTCATTCAACAAAGGGCCTATTTCCAGGCCACGGCCTGCGATGATCATATCACGCACGCGTTGAGCGAGATTGGCCCACTGATACATGGCGCTGACGATTTCCCGCTCGCCGCGATTCCAACGCCCACGGATGTCGTTGTGGAAGACTTCCGTCCCCTCACTGAGCTTGGTGGTGTAGGCGACATAAACCGGCGGTAAAAGCTCTGGATCAATCTCCTCATAAATACCGTGACCGAGCTTTTCGACACTGGCACGATTAAAGTCCATAAACACCACGCCCTCGTAGCCCTGAATCACGCGATCCTGAAGCCCTGCCGGGATTCCCAACTCATCATTTTCCACACTGAGCACAAGGCTCGGCAGCAAATGCTTGGGAATTTCGATGCCATAAAATGCCATCAAGGCACGCCAGCAGGCGGTGATGATCGCGCTGCTACCAGCCATGCCGACCTGAGGAGGAATGTTGCTGGTATATCGCAGGGTGAAATTGCGCCCATGCAGTGGCAGTCCCTGCTTGAGGCAATACTCGTAGAAACGCTTCACACTGGCTTTCAGCAGGCGGATGCCGCCGTAGTAGCCGAACTGTCGCACATCACTGGCAAGGGCATCAATGCTGCCAAATACGGAATGATCGCGCTCGTTGGGTTCAATGGTAAGTTCAGGAGATTCAAAAAGCGTCACCTCGGCACAGTAATTGCGCACGATAAACGAAATGGTCTTTCCGAAGTAGCCATCGGATGGATTCCCGACCAAACCGGCGCGGGCATAAGCTTTGGTGCTGATGAGCATGTGACGAAAGACAAGAGGCTGAGAGCCAAGATAAAAGATGGCTATCAAGCCAATGAAAAGAGGCCGTTAAGCTAGGCCTTCTTTGAAAAGTGGCAAGAAATGACAGGTGGCAAATCAGGCATCACCCCGTTTGTCGATTGTGGAATGCCATGCCTGCCCTTAGCCTGAAGGCACTCATGGCAGATCTCGGCAGATTCAATCAACTCAAGGTTCTCTACAGCACGCCTCACGGTATTTACCTCGACGGAGGCGACCATGGCGAAATCTTGCTGCCGACTCGCTACATCCCGAGCGGCACTCAACTGGACCAGATGCTGGAAGTCTTTGTCTATCGCGACTCCGAAGATCGTGTGATCGCCACAACGGAGACGCCACTGGCCCAGGCCGGTGAGTTTGCTTCGCTGGAAGTCGTGGGTGTTCATCGCCAGGTCGGAGCCTTTTTAAATTGGGGCCTGCCGAAGGATCTACTGTTGCCTTTCCGGGAGCAGCTAGATCAAGTGCGAACGGGACAGAAGGTGGTCGTGTTTGTCATGCTTGATGAACGATCCGATCGTATCATCGCCACCACTAGGCTGAATCGGCATCTGAGCCGCCAACCTGCGACTTATAAATCCGGCGAGGAAGTCAGCCTGTTAATCATCAACCGCACGCCGCTCGGCTACAATGCCTTGATTGGAAAAAAGCACTTGGGCTTGCTGCACGAAAATCGTGCCGGAGCGGTTCTGCAACCTGGACAGGAAGTCCGTGGCTTCATCGCAGCTGTTCACCCCGGAGGTAAAATCGATCTCAGTCTAGACGCTTCCGGCTATCAGCGTGTAGCACCGCTCACGGAGCGTATTCTTGAAGTCCTGAAGGCCAACGGTGGCAGACTGGATTTCGACGACGACTCGGCTCCAGATAAGATTCGTGTGACTTTTGAAACCAGCAAAGCCGCTTTTAAACAGGCTCTTGGAGCCCTCTTTCGCCAGCGTAAAATCCGCTTCACACGCCCCGGTATTGAGTGGGTGGATGTAAGCCAGCCAACAGCCGATGATTGGCAGCCTGGCCGTGGCTCCCGCTAATCGGTTGTTCTTATGGACTCGTCAGTGCCTGCTCGATGGCTAATTTCACCCGCCACACGTCCTTGTCGGTCATGTCAGGAAACATAGGCAGGGTGATACATTCTTCATAGTAGCGTTCAGCCTCGGGAAACATGCCAGCAGCAAAACCAAGCTTCTGATAGTCTGGCTGCAAATGCACTGGAATGTAGTGAACATTAACGCCGATGCCCTGCTCCCGTAGTCGCTCAAAAACCTGGCGCCGCGTCGGTTTGATCTCCGAGAGATGCAGTCTGATCATGTAAAGATGCCAACCACTGACGCCACGCGGATCACGCGCAAGCGGGCTGAGAG